>NZ_JBHIML010000156.1:0-564 GCF_042194015.1 Bartonella sp. MU37NMGALS | reverse complement strand
TCTATTGTGGGGTGTTGGATAAAGCCGCATTTTGTTATATCGGCATCATAAATGAAGCCATATTCTCTCAAGGCATCATCTTCATGCTCAATACCCCATCTCATATCTTCAGTTTCATAATAGGGGCTTGTTTCGCCTGTTAAGCGCTCTGTTATGAGTTTGATTTTGTAGTCTTCATATTTGCTCGTAGGCAATCCTTTTGTAGTTTTACTGAGTACGCTGTAAATGTTTGATGCGGTGACTTTACCCAAGCGCGCTTGAAACCATTCTGCTGTTCTTTGTTCCATATCACACCGCCGTTCTTTGTTCTTGTGGTACATATTCTATATCTTGGACGTGAATATATTCGGCATCTTGTATAGGCGCCTCTATTTGCTTTTGTTGTAGGAAAGCTTGTTCTTTTTCATGCTGTCTCTTTTGCAAAATATCCAAAATCCTTTGTGCTACTTCATCAGGAAGATCTTCAAGTCTGTCGACTTGTGCATACTCAAGCACTTTTTCTTCTTCTGTTTGAGTGATGTTTATTAATTGTTTGATTTGCGTAAGCACATCATAAGAAACTAA
>NZ_JBHIML010000155.1:0-571 GCF_042194015.1 Bartonella sp. MU37NMGALS | reverse complement strand
CTGAATGTTTTGCTTGAAGAAGGATATTTCATTCGTTTAGCAGATGGTCGCTTGTGGAATTTAGATGTTGAAGAAGAGCTTACTAACTCTCATGAGAGTTTAGAAAAGGTATCAAAAGCATCACGATCAAAGAGATTATCGGAGAGAGCAAAGAAAGCAGCGCAGGCAAGATGGGATAAACATACAACTTATACTTGTGATGCTTGTGATGATGCTCAAGTTACTGAAAATACTGATAAAAACGATGCTAAAGCAATGCTTAATGATGCTAAAGCGATGCTTAATGATGCCTATATATATAACAATAACATTAACAATAACATTAACAATAACATTAACAATAACAATAAAAATAAAACTATTATTTTATCAAAAAGAGAAATTGATTTTGAAAATTTAGAAACAAACGATTTGGTTGAAAAGGCAATCGAGTGTGATGTTGAAAGCCAATCAGAACAAATCAAAACGATAGAAACCAAACAACCAATCATTCACGAGCAAAATATCAATCTTTCAAACGAAGCTAACAACCGATGGCAAATTAACGAAGCGATGATTGCGAAATTGCCTT
>NZ_JBHIML010000154.1:0-573 GCF_042194015.1 Bartonella sp. MU37NMGALS | reverse complement strand
ATGTCTTGAACAAGCTCTTGCAACTTTATACAAAGCTCTGCCGCTAATTCCGCTATATCTTCAGGGGGGAGTTTTATATTTGCATCGCGATAAGTTGTATAAGCTATGCGAGCAAGTTTTTTCATGAGACCAGCAGGGATAGTTTGTGGTTTAAAACCCGCTGCTTTCGCTTTTGCCATGTCACTAAACATTTCACCTTCACCCGTAACGAGCCAATGAGGATTAATGTTATAGACTCTATGATAGGCGTTAATTGCTGAGGATGTTGGTTCGTGTGCTCCGATTTCATAATTGGCAAGAGTAGTGCGTTGTAAATTAAGGCGTTGCGCAAAAGCACCGCGTTCTTCATTTCCGAGTACTCGTCTTATTTCACGCAATCGTTTTGCGAGTTCTGTTTTAGGTTCTTTTTCAGGGCGTGCCAAAAAAAATCACTCCAAATGACAAAAAACTGTTTACAAAGACAGATATTTGGCATATACCTATTATTACCGCCCGCTATAGAGGGCAGATATTTTACAATTAACCCCACAAAAAACGGATGGTTTGAGCATCCGTTTGAAGCAGGAGCGAAGT
>NZ_JBHIML010000153.1:330-574 GCF_042194015.1 Bartonella sp. MU37NMGALS | reverse complement strand
CAATTAAATAATAGAGTTATAGTGTCTTTACTTCAGTATAATGTAGACGGAGAGCCACGTGCTTATCTAAGTACTCATCCTAAATGAACCCGCCATTGAATGTGAACATTCTCTATATTTTAAACGTAAAGCCTTAAAAGTTCTTGCGAAAGACGAAGAGATTTGCACTTCGATAAAAAACTCATTTTTAGTCATAAAAATAAATTTTTTCTGTATTCATAACGATACAAGAATGATGAATTTA
>NZ_JBHIML010000153.1:0-240 GCF_042194015.1 Bartonella sp. MU37NMGALS | reverse complement strand
AAGCAACTGAATAACTTTCTCTATTTTATATAGCATTTTCTAGGGTTTTAAATGGGAAATCTGCTATGAGCACCCTCACTTATTCGGCTTTAAATAGCTGGTGTAAATGCGCTTCATATATTTAGCTAAATATTGCCAACATTATGATTTGTCGTAAACTT
Source organism: Bartonella sp. MU37NMGALS (assembly GCF_042194015.1). Lineage (NCBI taxonomy): Bacteria > Pseudomonadati > Pseudomonadota > Alphaproteobacteria > Hyphomicrobiales > Bartonellaceae > Bartonella > Bartonella sp. MU37NMGALS. The sequence continues at coordinate 79 of NZ_JBHIML010000153.1, read as the reverse complement.
TAAAACCTAAACAGCTTAAGAATACTCTTATCCTAACGTATGCTCATACCTTCCCTACCCTATCGGAACGTTTTCCTTA
>NZ_JBHIML010000152.1:0-584 GCF_042194015.1 Bartonella sp. MU37NMGALS | reverse complement strand
GAAGGTTCGATTACAGGGGATGCGCATTTTGAAGCAAAGTCGGTTGCGGGCAATCCACTGGAGTCCTTAAGTGGTTTGCCTGGAGCTGGCGCTCTCTTTACACCAAAAGTGGATCTCAATAATGCAGGGGAACTTTCTGAAGGGCTCCCTTTACCAAAACCCCAATCGGGTGGTGTTGGGGGCACGCTGCCCAACCAAAATTTCATTTATGAAACGCGGGCAGAATTCCTTGATGTCGGCAAGTTTTATGGCTCAGCCTATTATTTGAACAGAATTGGCTACAATCCTGATCGGGAGATTTTTTTCTTAGGCGATGCTTATTTCGAAAAGGAATTGATTGAAAAACAAATGCGTGATCTTGTTGGTCAAGGTTTGGGTAAAGGTTCCTTTATTCCTGGAAGTGATGCCATTGAACAAGTCAAAACTTTGCTGGATGTCGGGGCAGACTATGCAAAAGCCCACAATCTCCCCTTTGGTGAGGCTTTGAGTGAAGAACAATTGGCATCCCTAGAAGCCCCGATGGTGATTTATGTGCGCCAACAGGTCAAGGGCATGGATGTTTATGCACCGGTGCTTTATATCCC
>NZ_JBHIML010000151.1:0-590 GCF_042194015.1 Bartonella sp. MU37NMGALS | reverse complement strand
TGCAAATGATTTCTTTTTAGAATAACGCATATAAGCACTCTTTTTAAAGATTGTATCTAATCAACTTAACAAGAGAGATATAGATTACAGTTATAAATCTATACCCCTTGTAAGATAGCATGCCTATAATGTGAGCATGCTTTTAAGTTATTCAGTTTCTATTATTTCTAATTTTGGTAGTTTTTTCACGATTTTCATTGTTTCCAAACTTACGGTAATAACCCTCTGAAACAACTCTAATGGATAAGCAGGGTTGCCAACAGTTTCAACAGCATAGCGATTAGCATCATTCACAATACCACTCTTTTTATCAGTCTTTACACACTGACGCCCCATAACCCATTCAAGAGCGGGTTTACCATTGACGATATACTCATAAGCTTCAAGAGGGATATCTGTTATTGTGATATTGCTGTTATAAAAAACAATCGATTTATCTTTTTCCTTACTATTCCCAGCGAATTTCATTTCTGTAACGTAATAGAATTTTTCGGGATTAGAGATCTCTGTAACTTTTGGATTACCCTTTTTAAAGGTCACTGGATAAGGTTCTACAGTTTCATAATTCACGTGCAAATGACCGAGTTCAC
>NZ_JBHIML010000150.1:344-594 GCF_042194015.1 Bartonella sp. MU37NMGALS | reverse complement strand
AATCTGAGCACTCACGACTTTTTCAAAAAATATTCCAATAGAACTGGTAAAAATACTTAAAAATGTCCGGAGTAAAACGAAGACAACAAAGACAAGATGAATTTCATCTCTGCTATAGCTACCAATTTGTCCTGAAAAAGAAGATATTTTATCAATAAATATGAATTGAATAAAATAATAACAGAGAGAAAGAAGGAATTCCCCAATAAAATTTTTACCATAAACAATCTGTCGACGTATATTCATACCG
>NZ_JBHIML010000150.1:0-260 GCF_042194015.1 Bartonella sp. MU37NMGALS | reverse complement strand
AAGACACAAAATATAAAACACACTGCCCAAAATGAACTGCTGGAAAACCGCCAAATCATGCGTCGCAAGAAACTCAGCAGGAGCAGAGATCATAAAACGATAAGGGTTAAACTGCATAAGCGGAATAAGCCATGTAGGCCAGAAAGAAGGGGGCAAAAGAACACCACCAAGAAGAGCCGAACTGAGAATGCTAAAAGAGAGCAATATATCGTACTCGATCACCCAGAAAACCAACAACGAAATTGCGAAGGAGAGTAAAA
>NZ_JBHIML010000149.1:0-595 GCF_042194015.1 Bartonella sp. MU37NMGALS | reverse complement strand
GAAAATATGGATTTTCTGCTGAAGAATTTCGAGAAACAATCATAAAAACTTGTATTGGATATAAAAATGCTAGTGTCATCACTGATGCAGAATTTGCCGTTTTTCTTTTTGTTGCCAATACTTATGGACTTAACCCTTTAACAAAAGAAATCTATGCACTCCCTAAAAAAGGCGGCGGCATCATACCCGTTGTTTCTATCGACGGTTGGATAAAGATCATCAAATCAAATCCTGACTTTGATGGCATGACCTTTCAAGATCAACTCGATAAGGATGGGAAGCTCATTGCTATCAAATGTGCTATTCGTCTCAAAGGAATTAAAGACCCTATCGAAGTCATCGAATATCGCAAAGAATGCGAACAAGAAAAAAGTGAAGCATGGCAAAAATATCCAGCACGCATGTTGCGCCATAAAGCTACTATACAATGTGCTCGCTATGCTTTCGGGCTTTCCGGTATTTATGAAGAAGATGAAGCAAAACGTATCAATGAAGCAAACCATAACGTACAAACGAAGTTAGTTTCTTATGATGTGCTTACGCAAATCAAACAATTAATAAACATCACTCAAACAGAAGAAGAAAAAGTGCTTGA
>NZ_JBHIML010000148.1:0-601 GCF_042194015.1 Bartonella sp. MU37NMGALS | reverse complement strand
TTTTCCCATCAATAATTGATTAGAGTAAACTTATGAACACACATGATAATGATAGTGAAGGATATCTCATACCTGAAAACGAGGTAGACAACAAAATTGGTTATGCCAAAATGGTCAAAGCCCATGTGATGCATAGGCACTTACATTTGAAACAAGATTTTTCCACTTGGTTTAACGATTGTGTTGAAAAGTTTGATCTAAAAGAAGGCGTGGATTTTGTTTTTACAAAACAAGAATGGAACAGACAGAAGATTTGTCCAAAATCTGAAATAGAAACAGATAAAACCGATAATAATTACTTCAAAATTCACGCAGCAAGGAAAGTTGCTCAAGCAGAGCGCCATAGAAACTATGGCAGAATATTATACCAAAACTTATGTTTTTCTTAATTAAGGGGGTGATGATGCGAAACTTTATTACAATACCTGAAAACAATTTTCAAAACACAACTGTTCCAACCATGTCTAGTCGTGAAATTGCAGAGTTATGCGGTAAGCAACATGCGCATATTATGCGTGATATTCGACAAATGTTAGGAGAATTATATCCTGAAGGGGGTCAATCCAAATTTGGATCCACCTATTTAGATAAACAGGGTAAG
>NZ_JBHIML010000147.1:0-603 GCF_042194015.1 Bartonella sp. MU37NMGALS | reverse complement strand
TGGCGCTTTGCGAATGACAAAAGATGAGCTCATTCTCTCTCATGGGGAAAACCAAATCCATTTGAATAGCCAAGGTTTGGTGCTTTCTCATCAAGCAACCTGTGTTGAATTAACGGGTAGTGTGCACATTCAGGCAGAAGATTTACAGCATAATCAAAAATCTGTTGGCGCAAGCCACAAACACGGTGGGGTCAAAATGGGTCCCTCCACAACCTCTTCCCCCCTTTAAAGGAGTTTATCATGCGTGAGAACACTTATGTTATTTTAACCAATGCAGACTTTGTTGCAGGCAAGCGTTCACCGGGCAAGGGTGAGGAAATTTGTTTAAGTGAGGAAGAGGCTAAATATCCGTTGCTGCTTGGTCAGATCACTGAAAAACCAGCACCTGTTGTTTCTGCGCCCCCAACTGTTTCTACCACAAAGACAAGCAAAGGAGCTTAAAGCATGCGGTGCGGGATGAGCGAAAAGGATGGCTCTCTTTTATATGGCTTTGCGCATTGTCAACAGTCACTCCGTAAATGTCTGACGACAAGAATTGGGACACGGGTTTTGCGTCGTCATTATGGATGTGATGTTGGAGCATTCCAAGACGCCAATGCTGAT
>NZ_JBHIML010000015.1:0-26285 GCF_042194015.1 Bartonella sp. MU37NMGALS | reverse complement strand
AAGCCGAGGTTATTATAGCAAAACAACGCCATGGTCCGACAGGAATCGTTCCCCTTGCCTTTCAATCCGATTTTACATGCTTTAGTGATTTGGAAAAATAGGAGCAGAAAAATGCGTTAAAGAGAGCTTTAAATACCCTTTGAAAAGCATTTGAAGACCCTTTGAGAACACCTTTAAAACTCTTTGAGAAAAAATAAATTGGTACAAAACCTAGTGGCAAAATATACAAAACCCGCTGGCAAGCTACAAACATACAGAATTCACCGGCAAGCTACGATTAAAGACATTTTAATAATATCGCTTTATAAACTTTGGCGGAGAGAGAGGGATTTGAACCCCCGATAGAGTTGCCCCTATGCCGCATTTCGAGTGCGGTGCTTTCAACCACTCAGCCATCTCTCCATAATAAAGTGAAATAAAAATTGGCACTATTTGAGTGTATAAGGGGTAGATAACCTTCAATTGTTTTTGGTACAACCTTTTTTTCTTTTTTATGGGACTTTATTGACAGAGAATAGAAATTCCTTCATATATACGGAATATGAGCGTGGAGAAATCTGCGCGTGTTTGTGTTGAAGAAGGTTTTATCCTTCTTTAAAATCTATTACGACTGATAAAAAGCAGCCTATTTTCCCTTATTTCAAGGCAGAAATTAAATAAGAGCTGGAGTGAACGGAAGGATAAAAAATGTTCGCAGTCATTAAAACTGGTGGTAAGCAATACCGCATTGTTGCTAATCAAGTGGTGAAAGTTGAAAAAGTTAGTGGAAATGCGGGTGATGTTGTTGAATTCAATGACATATTGATGGTTGGGCAAGAAGGTAATGCGGTTATTGGTACCCCTGTCGTTGCTGATGCATTGGTGACAGCTGAGATTGTAGAACAGGCACGTGGGCGCAAGGTTATCGCATTTAAGAAGCGCCGTCGTCAAAATTCTAAACGCACGCGTGGTCATCGTCAAGAATTTACGAAGCTTCGTGTTTTAGAAATTTTAATGGGTGGTTCAAAACCTAAAAAAGCAGCTGCAAAGCCGATAAAAGAAGAGGCAACTGCACCAAAAGAAACAAAAGATGCTGCTTCTGTTGAGAAGACGGCTGAAAAAAAGACTGCGTCGCAGAAGAAAGCGTCTGTAGCATCAAAGAGTAAGAAAGATTAAAGGAGAGCGTCTATGGCACATAAAAAAGCTGGTGGTTCCTCGCGTAATGGTCGCGATTCAGAATCGAAACGTCTGGGCGTTAAAAAATTTGGTGGTGAGACCGTTATTGCTGGAAATATTATTATTCGCCAGCGTGGTACACGTTGGCATCCTGGCAACAATGTCGGCATTGGAAAAGACCATACGCTTTTTGCGTTATCAAATGGAAAGGTTTCTTTTCAACGCAAAGTGGGTGATCGTTCCTATGTTTCAGTCATTCCTATGGTGGAGGCAGCAGAGTAATCTGTAACACTCTCTAGCAATCAACGGGATTCCATTAAATTGTAGTTGTGGTTTTATAAGTATTAAAAGGGAAAGATAGAATCTCATCTTTCCCTTTTTGCTTTGGTACTATAATAAATATAGAAGATATACGAAAAAGGTAGAATTGGGGAAATGACTTTTCTCAATGAGGGGGGAGAAGTTTGTGCGGTGTTATGTTAGTATTTAGTACTGAACGTATTGATATTATGATAGAATTTGTTGATAAATTTTTGTATAATAATAATGAGGAGAGACTTTCTTTTTATGCATGAAGAAGTGTCTAGTAATTTCTTTATAAGAGAAGCAGTTTGTTTTCAGGAAATTATGAGAAATTTAATGAAAGCATTATTTATGTAATCATTTTGATAAAGATGGATCTTTTTATTGGCATTGTAGTATTGATGAGTTGTCATACTGTTTTTAGGTGGTGGTGTGGATAGGTGATGCTATTCATTTAAAAGGATATAGGGATAAAAAATCCATAAGATGGCAGTCAAAACTACTTTGAAAGTGACGTGCATTAAGGAGTTTTTGGTAAATCGAGAGTGAAATTATATTTTTGAAGAGGACGCTGTTTAAAGATATAAAAATAACCAATCTGCAATCAGCGCTTTTCAAGAATATTTTTTCTGATTTCACTATTATTGTATTGTACATTATTTGAAAACAAACAAGCATAAGAGCTAGGGTTAAGGCAATAACTGCTTTTCATTTTTTACTTTATTCACCTTATTTGTAGAGTTTTTCTTGATTTTAGTAGTTGATGATAGTGCTTGGGTGATGTTCGTACTTTGCAAATGTGCGACGGAGGGCATTGTGTGTTTGCGATATTGATTAAAGTAAAGGAGTAGCTTAAAATATATAAATGTTATATATCAAGGATTTCGTATCATAGGATGAGCTGTACGGAATTTTAAAGATGATAAGTTGCATGGAGAAATTTATAATTATGTAATGAATTTATAAAGAGGAATAATAGGTTAAATAAACTTTGAGGAATCAGTTAAAATATTAGCTGAAGTTACAGATGATTGGGAAGGATGCTTTCTTGTAGGGAGAATAATGAAAAGTTATGTTGAATAACTTGGGATAATGAGAGCGTTTTTAAAACATAGTTTTTTAGGTGATTGGTGCTGTAAAAATCGGGGTTTTGTCTTTGTAAAGTAGAAGAGTAAGAGGCAAACTTGCTTATTATACTTTTAAGCACTTCGCTAGATGATAATATCCAATTGTATTATCGGTTATATTGAGGTATTTAAGCACCTCACTTAACTACATTTCCTAAAATATAAAGAGAGCTGTCGTGGTATTTATAGCTTGTATTTTGGGAAATGCAGCTTTGAAAAGGAATTTATCAGAGATATTGGTGTTCAAATGTGAGGCAATTTGAATTCATGATGAGATGTGAGAAAGCAGAAGCGGTGAATGTAGATTTTACCGAGAGTGAAATCTTGTCTATAAGATCTGTACAACTTGCAGCTGCTTTTGATCATAAAAATGATGCAATTTATGCTGCTGCTGAATTGCTTGTGCAGGTTGGTGCGGTTGATAAGTGTTATCTGGCAAGCATGCTCGAACGTGAAGAAACAACCAATACTTGGCTTGGAAATGGTATAGCCATTCCTCATGGTATGGCTGAAAGTCGTGATTTAATTATCAAGGACGCTGTTGCTGTTATACAGGTTCCTGCTGGTGTTGCGTGGCAGGATGGCAAGAAAGCACATTTGGTTATTGCTATTGCAGCGTGTCCAGATCGTTATAGAGAAATTTGTAAAAAATTGACGTCTCTTTTATTTGATAAAAAACAGCTTGAAGTACTTGCAACAACTATGGACAAACAGCAAATTGTTACAACTTTGTTTGATCAAGGTATGAAGATAGAAAAAGCTTTTATTGGTGACCTTTCGGTGTGTCAGGAATGGACGTTAGATTATCCAAGTGGTCTCCATGCACGACCAGCTTCTCTTTGGGTTGATTTTGCGAAAAAGGCTCAAAATTCTATCAGAGTTCGCCATGGTCAATATGCTGTTGAAATGAAAAATTTAGTTGGTTTATTGCAATTAGGAGCAAAAAACGGTGATGTTCTGATTTTTTCTACAGATGCTGCAGAAGGAGCACAACTTCTCAATGATGCCATTGCTATTGCAAAAAAAGTGAGTATTAGTGAAAAATGTCTGATGAGAGAAATGGAATCTCAAACAAAGGCTTTTCATGGTTGGTATCCACGCTCTATGCAAAAAGGCATTTCTGGTGTTGGAGCGAGTTCAGGATTAGCATTTGGGAAGATTTTTGTTTTAAGACAAAATGATATTTCCATAGTAGACCAGCCAATTGATTTTGCAGCTGGTGCAGCATGTCTTGAAAATGCTCTTACAAAAACAAAACATAAAATGGCATCTGTGATTTCTGATATTACAGTGCGTATGGGAGCAGATTCTGCTGCGATTTTTTCTGCGCAAATTGTTTTGCTTGAAGATGAAAATTTAATAGCTCAAGCTTGTCGTTTTATAGCAGAAGGTCATGGTGTCGCTTGGTCTTGGGATAGAGCGGTTCGTCAATTTTCAGATATGTTTTTTAAGGTAGATAATCCTTTGTTAGCAGCACGTGCTGTTAATTTAGTTGATGTTGGTCGACGTGTTTTAGGTGAAATCAATCCATCCTATAGATCATTCTTTTTAAATGATATTCCACATGGTGTAATTCTGGTTACAAATGACCTTTCTCCTTCTGATGTAGCACAACTTGATTGTACAAGGGTAAAAGGATTAGCAACAGCATGGGGAGGTCCATTATCTCATACAGCTATTTTGGCGCGTACTCTTGGTATTCCAATGGTTGTTGCTGCAGGTGATGATATTTTAGCGATTCAATCTGATATTCAGGCTATTATTGATGGCGATAACGGGTTTATTTACCTTGATCCTACGCTTGAAGACGTTGAAGATGCTCAAAGGCATATTGATACTGTTGCGCAAAAACGTGTCAGTGAAATAAGTGCGTGTAGATTACCAGCGCAAACGACAGATGGTCAAAGAATCCGTATTATGGCTAATGTCAACTACGCAAATCAGGTTCCTGTTGCGCTTGATTTGGGGGCTGAAGGTGTTGGACTCATGCGCACGGAATTTTTGTTTTTAGAGAATCCTCATATTCCGGATGAAGAGCTACAATTTAATATATATCGGGCGATGATTACAGCTGTAGGAGATAAGCCATTAATTATTCGTGCACTCGATATTGGTGGGGATAAACAGGTTACGCATTTACATTTATCTAAAGAAGACAATCCTTTTTTAGGTGTTCGAGGGACGCGGCTTTTGTTACGTCGACGTGATCTTTTGGTGCCTCAATTACGTGCTTTGTATCGAGCAGCAAAAGAAGGCGGAGATCTATGGATTGTGTTTCCGATGGTAATGTCTGTTTCAGAGATTGTCACTATAAAAAAGATTGCAGAAGAAATCCGCAATGATATTGATGCACCAAAATTAAAACTTGGTATTATGATCGAAGTTCCAGCAGCCGCCATTATGGCAGATGTGTTGAGCGCCCATGTTGATTTTTTCTCAATTGGAACCAATGACCTAACACAGTATACAATGGCTGTTGATCGGCAAAATCCGTACCTTGTGTCTGAAGCGGATAGCCTTGATCCAGCAGTTTTGCGTATGATTTATCAGACTATACAGGGAGCTTCAAAACATAAGTGTTGGGTTAGTGTATGTGGTGGTATGGCTGGAGATCCTTTTGGTGCAATGATTTTGACAGGGTTGGGAATTAATGAGCTTTCTATGATATCTTGCGATATTTCTCCAGTAAAGGCGTTTTTGCAGACTCATAGTTTTGAAGATATGAAAATTTTAGCACAAAAAGCATTACAATGTGAAACTGCACGAGCTGTACGTGCTCTAAGCAAGGATATAAGCTGATAAAGAACATTAAGGGGAACGAGCTAGCTCATTTTGCAGAGTAATCAGATCGTTAGTGCTGTAAAACATTATTCTTTTATACGTTACAGGGAGGAGTAGCGTGTGGATAAAAACGCTTTAAGAAAGAATAAATGCCTTTTATGCATTCTCTCAAATCGCAAGGGATGTTGCAACATTAGAGGCTAAATAGCGTGATGGTACTTGGCTTGTACTTTTTATTTAAGGAAAGATGATGCTATTCAATAGATTTGATACCATTCATAGACACCGTCCGTATGAGATAGATGTGACAATCTTTTTATTCCCATTATTGTATTATACAAACCTATCCACGGAAAAAGTTTTTTCTTAAAAAGAAAGGATGTACTTGTTATTCAACAGATATAAGCTCTTACTTTAATAAATGAATTTGTTTTTTGAACTTTGAATGTATAATTTAGGCTTGCACGTTATTTCTTTCTGGGTATAGTGCGAGACTTCTGGAGAGGTGGCCGAGTGGTTGAAGGCGCACGCCTGGAACGCGTGTATATGGGAAACCATATCGAGGGTTCGAATCCCTCTCTCTCCGCCATTAATTTAAAACGAATTTTCATATGCTTGATATGACATAGCTTAAAAAGCTCAGGGTTTTTTATTGTTTGCAATTGACCAGTTTGCGCCGATCTGTATCTGTCATTATGTATACCCAGAAATTGCTGTTGAATTTCCATGAATTTTATAATTTCTAAGTTCCTCTCTTCTCGATCTTTAGATAACCTGATCTAGCATAAACGATCTCTTCAAATATCATTAAAGGATTTTTGCCATTATCACTAACTTCTGATAGAGTTTCAGAATTAATGGTGATCATAGTTCTATTTGCAATTCCGATTAACGGGCTAAATGCGTTTATTCACATGAGGGGTAACGAACACCTCAGCTTTTCTCACGCAATGTGCTCATTTAAAATTAATGTCATGAATATTTGTACAAAATCTTTATCTATACAATAATCAAAAAAAGGCTGACGTAATATAATAATTGAAGATCATTCATGCGGGGCTTTCTTTTATTTCTAAGCTTTGTATGTAAATAGATAGTCCGTGTAAAATAAATAAAGGGGCGCAAAAACCTATAAATATACACAGGACGTATAATGTAGAAAATGAAAAAAAATTCCGGCATATAAAAGCATAATAGAGAATAAAGCCGTTATGATGCGCACACTGGCATCGCCTGCCAAAATCACCTCGGCTAAATTTTCACTAGGTGTGATAGCTTGTCCAATTGTTATTCCCGATACCCTAAAATAAAATTGCCCAATACCTAATAAAAAAACCATAATATAAAGGGAATATTGAGTAAAATTTAAATATAAAACAAAAGAGATTGCGATCACTGCAAAAGCCGGTGTTCCCCATACAAAAAAACGAATTAAAGATGGAAATTTCCGTAAATAATAGGATGAGATAAGACCATTGACTACAAACCCCAGTGCTGACAAAGCAAAAATAGAATTTTGAATAGCTGTGAATTCTATATTATCTGATGTTATAGATGCAAGAACAAGTGGCAATAGAACAATAGGCCCCGTATAGAGAAAATTATTCAAAATACGATTAATCGTTAAAAAACGCAACGCAGAAACCCGCCAAAGGCACCTAAAACCAACTCCATAAGCTTTTTGATATGGCTGTTTTGTGCCCCAAATGCGCAATTATAAAATATATAAGCAATGGGGATATAATAACAAAAAACTGAAAGCAACTAGTATAAAATGCAAAAATTCCAGCTTTTTGTTTGGGAGCTGGAACCAGCTGCTTCAAGGCACTATTGTTATTTGGATTATCAGCCCCCATCAAGAGAGAAAGTAAAAAAATACAAATAAAATAAGTACCGGATTGTTTATAAATAATAAGAACGATAATAAACAAGCGCAAATAATTTGACTATAAAACCCAATTATAAAGCCTTGATAGCGCACCAACACATTTTCCAAACATAAGCCTGCAATTCCAATTGCGATTAAATTAACAACATTTAAAGTAGCAGATGCTTTTCCAGTTGTATCTTGGAATTGTAACAAAGAAAGGCCAATAGATAATACACCACTAGCACAAAAACTCGTCAAACAACCAATCAAAATCATAAGAAAAACAGAATTACGCAATAGCTTTCTCACTCTTAAACAGAAAACTCGAGCCATTTTATGATTTTCTCCATTGTCGAATATGGTTCGGTACTAAATTCCAGTTTTTTATAAAATTTTAGTTCAAATGCGTTGTAGGTACTTATTTTTTGCAAGTCATCTGTCCGTATGGATTCTATACTTGGCAACGTTGCGCCCATAGATTGAGACAAATAATAGGAAATTACTTTCCAATACATATAAGTACGCTCTCTTGCCAAATAATTTTCCAAGACATATTTCAAATGACAACCATCTAAAATATATTTCGAACAATGGTGCAAAGGATAACAAATACAAATAGCATCTGTTTCAAGTACGGGACAAGAAGAAATATTAAAATTTTTATCATTTCATAATATTATAAAAACTTCAGTGAGCAGATCTTCTAAATTTAGTCTAGACAAAACAAGAGTGTTTGCTATTTTTGAGCAACATGAGACAAAGCCAATCTTACTACTAAAGTTCCAATAACCTTTAAGTCAGATTCTGGATAAGCTTTTTTTAAATTCCCCACCCATATGGTTCTATGACATATAATAATTGGCTCATCTCGTCTGAATGAACAAGATGTAATTCTAAACCAATATTATCACAAAGGTTTGAGCTCTTGAATTGCTCGGATCCTAATCTGGTATTCTTAAATCATTATAGCAACTAAAGAGTTTTTAAGTATTTCAGCTTTTATTAAACTTTGTAATAATGTATCGGAATCTCCCCTTCACGGACTTCGACAATTATTGTATCACCACTATAAGAACAAAAAAATTATCTTTGAATTTGCTTACTTTTAGAAAGAAAAATGAGCAACACTCTTCCTTAACTAAAAGAAACATGCTCTCTACCTTTTTCTTTATGATGATCAAAAACCTATACTGTTACAATTCGATTATCAATTATTAGGATAAATATTCTGCGTTTAGCCTAATAAACTGTTATGATCAATGTTTCTCTCTATTCTAAAAATCAGCGCTTTTCTTCCTAGAGATACTCGTAATTGCTGTACAATCTTTCCAAAAAAGGCACCCCTAAACATTGCTATTAACACGATCATCCTGAGAAGTTTTATACATACACACTTCATTATACGGAATTCTATGTATTTTTTTAACTTACTCAACGAACCAACATTTTCTAATGGGCAACATAAATCACGAAATTTGTGTGCTGTCACAATTCGAAAAACAATCACATATCTCCCTCTAATGATAGACAATGTCATTAGAAGAAAGCCTTAATGATATCGGTAGAATAAATTAACCAGAAAAAATTGCAGCGCAGATAGAACAAATTTTATTTTATACCTTGTAACTCTCTATAAATTTTAATCCTTTTTGTTAAAGGTTCTTATGCAATTTTTTCTATATTCAGTATTTTTTTCCACTTGTTTGCAACAAAAGATTAATAGCTAAATTCACCTATGTTATAATAGTTCTTCTTTTGGTAAAAGAGGGCTGCTTCAATCTCGACATGTAAATATTTTAATTCTTTAATATATTCTCTTCAGATGCTTTAGATTAAAAACACACCAAAACCAAAATATTTATTTTACTTAAGTTATTGAATATTATTTAAGAAGTAGGAAAATAAAGTGATGCAAGAGTTAAAAAAATTATTTAAAAGTTCAAATCCATCTACATTTTAGAGCCATCACGCATGGTAATAACAGTTGTCATTAGGTATACTAAATATGCTTGATAGCTTTTCTGCTTCATGCTTGTAGGGAGTTCCAGATAGAGATAATACCAGAATCCATCCGCAAATACTCGATAATAAAACTGTAAACAAAATTATTTTCTTGTTGTTTAACCGGTTAAGCTTGATCCATTTTTTTTCCTAAAGAATAACGTTCTATTTTATGCTCTAAAATGCGGTTTCTGAAAAGTTTTTACGTTGGTTTGGGTAGAGGACGTAAACTTCAGAGCCTTATTTTCCGCAGAATCTATGGGCGCATTATGGGAAGCAGGAGTAAAAGAATAAAATCCTGTATGAGAAAGAATCCATTAAAGAGCGTGCGGTTACCCATCTCTAATATCTCCAATAGTGAGATTTTCTGTAGAGATCGCATATATGCATCCTGCGTCTGCTGCAATTGATTTGTGTCTTGTATTGGCAGGTAGATGTATAATATCTCCTAGTGTACAGGTTATACGTTTTTTGCTATAGAAAAATTCTAACCCTCCTTCTATAATTAAGAGAGTTTCATCGACCTGGTGAATATGCCAATCGTGTATTTTTTTTGGAAAATCTCTTTGTACCTCTATTGATCCTTGCTCTGGAAGCATCATTTTGAATATATCATAGATATTTTTATTTAATTTAATTTTAGAAAATTTAGTCATTATCGTGCTCCATTATATGATATGGGTAGGGCGGGGATTTAATATTATTATCTTGCAAGAAAGATTGCGTCCATTCTCTATTTTGGGGTTCGCCATATTTTCCTAAAAAAGGAGATTTTGTTATAATATCAAAAGGTTCAAGTCTTTTTGTTACAGCGGAGAATGCATTTTTTGCTTTTTGTTCTGTATCCAGCAGATCAGGAAAAACCCACCTAGGCTGGAAAGTTAACATAAATGTAGAACTTCTCCTACTTATTCTGTTTATATGGGATGGGGTATTGCAAACTATAAACATAGGCTCGCCATGAAAGCAGAACTCCCATAGAGGATTATCCATATTTTTTGGTATATGCTTAGGCCATTCTTGGTCATCAAGAGTTCGCAAATCTTTAAGTATAGACCAGAATTTTTCTCTATAAACTTTGATACTTTGTACGAGGGCAGGCTTCTCGAATGCAACAAAAGATGTGTTCTTTCCAAAATTTTTATAGTTATCGCAATAATTTATCAGGTCTTCCATCATATTTTTTGCGGTCAACTTATTGTAGAATCCAAATCCAAGCATATTTTTTGAGTATCCATTTATACTGAATAAGCAGGGAAAAAGTCGAATTGTGTTATTCGTGGTTGCATCGAGTTCTTTAAAAACGACCTGCTTCCAATTTTAATATTTATCTATATTTTCAATTATTTACGATGCGGAATCCATGTTTTCTTCCCAATTGTTGTATTTTATAAGAAATTGCTACGGATGATCCTTTCCAAAGCTGATAATTCATCATCACTGTGTCCCCAAATTGCTATAATAGCTGGGCAGGTATTTAAATCGGTGGTTAGGGGGAGGGGCTCGTTCTCTTTAAAAAAGAGCATAAAATGAACCACATTTTCCCAAGAATGAAGCTTTTGCCGCCATACGTTAACATCTTTTATAATATGACCGTCAATCTCGTTGATAAGAAAGATAATACGCCCTTTTTTCTTAAAGCAACTTGGTGTTTGCGAAAACACGCCTGCAATAAGGTTAACGGAGCTTTCAAGTAAATCATCGTCATAGCAATGCGCGAATAAAGTGGGTGCAATTCCTCCGTGGAGGCGGGCTCCTACTTCGATCATCACTGGACCACGAGCTGTTTGCATGATTTCCATATGCGCGGGCCCATATTCAATCCCCAGCGCGCGAATGCATTGTTTTGCATAAGAGATAAGAGGGATCTTGAGCATCAAGTACATCGAGCGATTCATAAACAAAGGCACTTTCATTATGAATACCTTTTTTTATATCGTGATAAACTACATATTTTTATAGCCTCTCCCTCCAATCTTTCTTGGAGTAAATAAGTCTCGTTAGGTGCACCAAAAATATTTTTTTGCGTCCAGTCAATTCTAGAGGACCATGCCGCCACTTCCTCACGGCTGGAGAAAAACAAAACGCCATCACTCCCAGCAGAATCATTCGGCTTTATCACATAGCCGCTGGGACTTTCAAAACCATCGAGAGTACAATTGTCTTTTGTAAGAATTTTTGATCGGATGTAAGATAAACCATTTTCACAAAGGCGCTTTTGCATTGCTGCCTTTTTCCGTCGCCAATCGGTGGTTGAGGGATTATTCCCAGGGCAATTATAATAAGCCGCCAATTGATTTGCACAATAAATACTTACCTCGGCGCCTGCCACCACGGACTCTATCGCGCCGATAGGAAAGCATGTCTTTATCTCATCTACATTATGAAGTTTCGCTTCTGCCATGCCCTCTCCCTGATAAGAAAGCATATAGTGTGAAAAAGGAGTTTGTTGAGAGACAACACCATAACAAGCATAGCCTAATTTTTGCAAAGCAGGGGCGTAGAGGGCTCCCGTGGAGAAAGGGTCGACAATAAGAATAGGTTTTCTCATACTTTGTTCCGCTGCAATAAAAGGAAAAGAATATAAATAAAGATTATTAGCCCTATAAGGGGAGAAGATAAACAGCTGCTTGAGGACCCATAAAGGCAGAGCTTGTAAGAAGACCAAGGATAACATAACCTGCCGATTGGGAGAGAGTATAAAGCATGCCGCTATAGCTTTCCCACCAGCTCTGCTTGAGCCTCTGTTTTAGTCGCTTCAATCGTATGTTTGCGGGCATTAATTCACATGGTATTCATTGAAAAGCCAATAAAAAAGCAAAAGACCACAGCCAAATAGGGCGATTGTGTGGTGCTAAAAATAAGATCAGCCACGCTCAACATAAGGGCTGGGAGAATAAATTCAAAGAGAGGGATTTTGATAAAAGCAGCCAAAAAAGCGTCCACGCTCGCAACGGCACTGCAAAGCCCATAATATTCAGAGCCAAAATTTTTCACACTCTGAAAAAGAATGGTTGCCAGCGTATTGTAAGCGCAAATATGAAAGCCAATAAGTCCTATGCAGACGCACAAAAGTTTAAGCTCACGGGAGAGTCTATCCGCTTGCGGTGTAGGTGCTGTCTTCTTATCGGTTGCAGGTGCTGTGGTATCTGTAGCGTTATATTCATCGCAAAAGATGATATATCCGGCTATAAGGCTTATAATGATGTCAAACACACAAAGTGCCACAATCAAACCATTATAGCCAATTTCAGCGGCTGCCCCTCGTGGGCTGGTTGCTTCTAAGAGATAACCACTCAATGCTGCTCCCAAAAAGGCGCCAATTTGCACCACTGTTTGCATAATGCGGGAAGCCTTTTGGGCGCTAATATAACCACTAAGTGCTAGTTTAGTATTATAAGTCTCGAGTGTGCTTAAGGTAATCAAAGAGAGATAGCCGATAGAGATAGAGACAGCGATAAAACCAAAGGGGGAATCAGCGTAATGGAAAAGTGCAATCAATAAAAGAAGGCTATAGATAATGATCCGCCTTTTGTATAAATCGACCAACCGCAGTGAGGCTTTAATGTGCACAAGTCCGCTTTTTTTCAAAAGATAGGGTATAAAGGTGCCCAAAGCCATGGTTACGCCCAAGAAAACCGATGAGGATGTTATGCGATAAGCATTCCAAAGATTACTTAAGAATAGAACCATATCAGAGAGATAGAGCAGGACAACAAGCCCATAAAACCGAAACATCTGTTGTTTGTGCACATCATCCCCCATTTCGGAATCTCTTAAAACACGCAGTATTATAAATCAGCACACATTTTTACGAATGATGAATACACACACATATTACTGGGCATGTCAAGTTTTTTGATCGGGAAAAATTAAACGCTGGTGTTTATGGTAGTGATAGCTTATTTTCATGAGAATGAGTAGCGATGGAGGCTGGTATTTTCACTGTGTTTCTTGGCAGGGGGCTTGCCAATAAGGGGAAAGCCAGATAACGAACATAACTATGTCCTAGAGATATATTTTGCGCTTTCAAGTTGATTTTGTTTATACTCAAGGTTGAGGTTTTTCTATTGACCGTTGTTAGATGTTGTTGTGACAATAAACTTCGT
This sequence comes from Bartonella sp. MU37NMGALS, assembly GCF_042194015.1. Classification (NCBI taxonomy): domain Bacteria; kingdom Pseudomonadati; phylum Pseudomonadota; class Alphaproteobacteria; order Hyphomicrobiales; family Bartonellaceae; genus Bartonella; species Bartonella sp. MU37NMGALS. The sequence goes on along the minus strand of NZ_JBHIML010000015.1, from coordinate 12,939 downwards.
TATCTATCAGAAACATTTATGGCATTAGCGCTAAGGTATTGTATTAAAACCTTTACATGGTAGTCTTTTTCAGAGAGAGGTATTATTGGTTCAGTTTTAGGAGGCTTTGTTACGACCGATTTGGGCATCGTTGTTTGAGGTCTTATTATAATATTCTTAGTTTCAGTTTATGAATATATTAAAATATAGTGAAACATTTGATTTAAACGCTTTTGCAAGACATATTTCAATATCTCAGCGATGTTTTCTGAGAATTGCTCTGCTGCTTTTTAACGGAATCGGATATCAAATGCTTATGGCGTGGGCAGCGGTTTGAGAAAAGATAGAATTGATTTCATTAGCTTCCTATGGAGCGCAATCTAGTAGCAGCTCTTAAGGGACAATAATATACTGAGATCGAACTCATTTCTATACACTTACACGACGCTATAGGAGTAATCCTCAGAAACTCTACTAGAATTCGTTAAGAAATGGCAGGGTATGTAGTGTGAGTAAAAAATATATTTTTTTACAAATGCTTAATCTCATTTTAAGCTGTCTAACATATAACCTCATCTTAAAACTAAGTCTATATACCGCCATTTATCATAAAGTTAATAAGTTATACAAATGCGGGAGTATTGTGTGTTTCTGTTTAGAGACGAGTAAAAAAACACCTTATTAAACATTAAGAGATTTTAGACATAAAACAATTTAACTTATGGAAAGTATATAGACAAAATGTATCTTGATAAAAAAGTTTATAATTCCATGTGGTCTCCAAAGAAATTTTCTGGTTCTTTTATTGTCTTATGCGGGTTTGATGGGAGTGGAAAGACAACACAAACAAAAGAAATTGCTCGCCATTACTCAACAGAAAAACATATAATACAAACTTTTCAACCCAGTTATTGGTATAGAAATAATCCAGAAATTAGAGATTACTTAGATAATGGAAAAGCAATTGATCCGTTGCTTTTAGCACTCTTATCAGCGACAGATAGATGCAAACATACGCTTGAAATTATTGAACCTTCCTTAGCTTCATCGCAAAATTTATTAATTAGCGATCGATATGTTTATTCTAGTCTTGCTTATTTTTATGCTCGAGAGCTTTCTGTTAAAGTGTAGTTAAGTTAAATCAATCTATTCCAAGACCTCATATTACATTTTATCTTCATTTACCGCCCACTACTATACTGGAGCGGTTGCAGAAAAGGGATGGTTTAAACTTAAAATACGAAGAAAAACTCTCTTTTATTGAAAAAGTTTATGAAGTATACCAAGTTTTATCAGAAATAGATGAGCGGTTTATAACACTTGATGGAACTTCTTCTGTTTCTTTAATTCATCATCAAATACGACATCATATAGATGAAGTTTGTTTTTGATTATGAATAACATCATTTGTTAATCAATTTATCCACGATAGATGCTTCTTTATGTATTCATACTCTAAATCTGAAACTTTAGAGATATGATTGCAATAATTTAACTACTCAGGAAAAATATCACGTTATATATTTAAATTGGAAAACTAACAGGAATGGGCTTGTTTTAAAAGATTTAGAGAAGAGGAGTAGAAAATTATCAATATTTATCGTGAGAATAATAGTATGTTTATTCTTTTAGAGACGAAGCGTGGTGATAGAAGAACGACATGGGGGGATATACATGAGCATATTTTTGTGCACGGAATAATAAGGACAATGATGTGTGTGAAGCTTCCATATCATAAAATTGTTTCACATATGTATAAAGGTGAAGCTTTTGAACAAAATGCACATAAAGTATTAATTTTATTGTATTTTTGTTCATAAATTTTTGGTTTCATAGAAGAATTAATCATACCACAGCACAAAGATTTTAAAAGCCTAAAAAGGAATTTTGCTTTCTTAAATTTAATGATCTAAGATCGAAATTGTAAGAATGCATGTTTTAAACAGGATGTATCATGCATATCGACTGGTATTTATTTTAGAGGATAATTTATGTTCACTTCAAATTTGAAGGAACGCATTGCTTTATTTAAAAATAGAACTTTTCTTTATTTTACGTTGAGTGGCTTATTTGCTACATTTGGAAACGGACTAAATTATATTGCATTGTCATGGCTTGCTTATAATCAGACGAGTTCAATCCGTGGTGTAGCGTTGATGATGCTTTTTCTTTGGACGCCTAGCATTATTTTTGCACCTATTTGGGGCATATTGGCAGATAAATATAATCGCAAAACGCAGATTATTATTTCAAATCTTGTGAGAGGTTTGGTAATCGTGGGCTGGGTAATGCTTTGGCATTTTGGTATAGAAATTGAATTGATGATCTTATCTGCTTTTTTGGGTATTTTTATCTCTTTTTATATGCCATCAGCTATTTCTTTAATTCAAAGCATTGTGCTGAAGGAACAGCTCATTAATGCAAATGCGACCATCGATATGGTTTATGAACTTGGCACTATCGCAGGTATGGGCTTAAGTGGATTGATACTGTTCTATGCAGGAACAAAAGGAACTCTTCTAATAGGTGGTATATTCTTTATTATTGCTGGTTTATTTAATTTTGCAATGAAGGTGCCTAAAAATCGAAGATCTAAAAATCAAAACCAGCAAAATTGGTGGGAAAATTATACAGCATCCCTTCATTATTTTAAACAGAATCCGGCTCTTTTTGTACCTTATGTAAGCCAGATGATTATTATGACTCTTTTGATGACCATTCCTGTTATTCTCGTTCCTTATATACAAGAGGTTTTGCATGCGGATAGCAGGACCTTTGCAATATTTGAGGTGCTTTATTCTATGGGCATATTGACTGGTGCGTTTGTTTCACCATTTCTTTGTAAAGTTTTATCCATAAGGAAAACATTAGCCATTTTATTAGCTTTTATAGCTATTGGTCTCGCTATTCTATCTGTTAATACACACAATTTTATTGTTTTTCCTGTCTACTTTATGATTGGATTCGGACTTTCGAGTTGGGCTCTTTCGATTTCTTTATCACAACTCTCTTGTAATCCTGAATACCAAGGAAGATTGCAGGCAAGTTTTAATGGTATCTCTGGATGCTTGATCCTCGGAGTCTACCTCACTATGGCAAGTGATAACAGTAGCATATCACCTCAATCGATATATTTTTTTCAAAGCATTGTTGCGTTTGTTGGAATACTCATAGTGCTGTTTTATAGACATGAAAAACAATAAATTACGTTTAAGTGTGGTCAATATACGCTATTTTATAAACATTTACGCTGCAGCATATTGCATATTTTGCTTTTAAAGGGGAATGAAAAAATATAAAAGTTGGCGCTTAATGAATAAAGCATAAATTAATGCATGCTAGAGGATACTCTCTATTTTTTGATAATGACCAAAAGAATTGATGCGTTTTTTTAACTCATCTCACTGTTGTTAAGAAGACGAAAACGCAACACTTTAAATCTTCTTGAAAGTTTTTTGTTTAAGCGCAGTAGAAAATAAAGCGATGAGATAGTATCGTATCATACGGGGAGAGTGTTGCATTATTTTTGTTTTTCAAAATCCATATGAAAAATTGTATCAATTTCATCTTCATTGGAATGGGTATTTCTACGACGATTCAAGGTTTGCACAATCTCTTTTTTTAAAACAGCATCCGTTTCACTTAAACGGTGAATACTGAGTTCCAATTCAAGAGATAACGCCAAATCCACACACAATTTAAGCTCTTCTCCAATGTCGAAACCGCGTTGATAATCGTCATAAAGACCAACCAGTGTATCAGATAATTCTTTATCGCATAAAGAGGTCATGCTTAATTCCTCAACGTTGCGGGTTTCCATGCAGCTTTTTAAGTATCACTCCACTATCATCACTTAGAATTGCCATGTATACGAACCTCATGGTTTTGTCAATTTTCTGCAAAATACGCGCTTTTAAATCAATGCCTATTAAAGATTTTATTACTTCAAGATTTTGAAGCGCCCAATTGTAAATATGGATGACAATGTGTTTACTATAAAACTTATAGCATTTAAAATACATTGCTAAAAGGTTTTTAATGTGCGTAGAGGAGGAGTATTCTGACGATAAACCAAACACCCTGAAATCTCTATTGCCAATTACAGCTAAATTAGTGCCATTAATATATAAAATAAGCAAACATGGTTTGTAAACGTCTAGCTTTTTAATAACGAGTGATGATCTCATTTTTTGTAGAATACCAATTATTTTGCCTATTTTATATTGATTTTTAGACATTGATAAACTTTTTACCTTATGTTGTAATGTAAAAGCTTTGGGAAGTGTATTTATAGATTCTTGCAAAGAGATTTAAGCAGGTTTACTAGGTTGTTGAGCGAGAGAACCTGTGTTGGGCTTTCTGCTTCTGAAAGAATATGACTGTGACTTTTGAGAAAGCAGTTGGCAAGAATTTGCTTGGCGTGCAAACTGATAGGGTTGGCAGTGGCGCATTTAGCTTTTTCATTGGGCTGTGTCCAAATGTTTTTGACTCTGGAAAATAGCCTCTGATAGGCTTGAGTTTTTCCAAGGTTATATTACAGGAGCGCAGTTCAGTAAAATACCACGGCGATTGCATTTTTGGTGTAATTGTCGTAATTTTCGCTCCTGCTTAAACGGATGCTGAAACATCTGTTTTTGTGGGGTTATGTATGTAGATCTTTGTCCAACATAAGGGGCAGTAACAAGAGGTATAATGCAGATATTGAATTAAGTTAACGCAATATTTGTATTATTGTGTAATTTGGCAAAAAAAGAGATTGAACCCAAAACAGAACAAGCGAAGCGATTACGTTTGATACGAGAAAGTTTGCTATTTAGTAGGCATCAAATAGCAACCCGTTTAGGTGTTAATAAAGCCATTTATGATCACGCTGAAAGAGGCACGACCTTTCCCAATGTAGAATTTTTGGCTGTTTTATCACAGAAATTAAAAGTCAATTTAAATTGGCTTGTAACGGGCGATGGTGATATGTTTTCAGATATGGCAAAGGCGAAAGCAGCTGGTTTTAAACCGCAAGCGATACCTGCTGGGCTGATGAAAAAGCTTGGACATTTAGTTTGTACGACCTATCATGATGCAAAAATAGATCTTTCTCCTGAAGATGTTGCGGAATTAGCAGCAGAGCTTTATGGAAGATTGCAAGAGCTTATTCAAAACCTCAATGATATGGAAGAAGTCGAAGCCACTTTGCCACTTTTAAAATTACATTTAAAGCGTAAAATCGAAACTGAAAAGCACATCTAGAAAATTCATAAGATACAAACAAACAGCCTTTTAAAAAATAAAACTTTTTTGGTCTCTTATTCAATATAAAAAAATGATAAACCACCATTATAAATTAATGTGTTGCTCTAATAAAGATAAAACTGCTTATAAAAAGAATTATAGTTAGTAATACAAAAAAATTTATACAACAGTGAAAATACAATGACAATGTTTTGTTCCTATAGAAGAGTAACAGACATATGAGAGAGATGAACTAAGAGAGAAGAACGAAAGACTATTTATAGGTGCGCTTTTGTCTTTTTATGAAGATGATGAGATGAGCACGTTAAAATTTTTTACAGAGCGTGCATCATTATATTAAGACAGATTGCTTTCAAATATATGTATCATATATTGCAACAGCTTACCTCGCAGAAAAGAGTGAGGTCATTATGATAGTCGTCATCTATTACATTATGCTATAAGTTAAAAAAATTATAAGTTTGTGCCTATAAGAACAGCTAATTTATTGAGAAGTATTTTGACAAATTTATAAAAAATTATTTTTATACTCTTGCCATTCCACTGAGGCGCTTTATCTAAAAAGTAGAATTGCTCTTTAGTGAAACTATTTTTGTTAAGAGATAAATCGCAGTGTTTTTGAATGGAGATTACGTTAGATTTTCAAAGTCTTGTGTTTTTATTTATTTTTTAGCTTGAATCCCTCTAGCTGAAAGGGTTGGGGACTTTTCTAGATTCGATGTTGTTACAAGAATTTTAGGGCGATGCCGTAATAAATAGCGGTGTCGATGGGAGGGTTGTATCTTAATTTATTGGTTTTTGAAGTGTGCAAACTAAGGGGTTTGCCATGTGTGTTTTCACGCGTTGTGATGATGTTGAACTCTGTTGGAGGAGGCTCTTATGAAAAAAAAATATTCCACACCAAATTTAATTAAAGTTGTCTCGCTCAGCGCGGCAATGGCCACACTCTTATCAGGTGTTTCGCCTGTTTTTTCTGCTAATCTTGCAATAGTAGGAGGGACCAGTCAAAGTACACCTGGTACCGGTGTTTCTTATGCATACGGTAGTCATGGGAGTATTGTTTTGTCTGGTGATGATGACTACTGTGGTGTAGACAATGTTATTGGACGTGGTGGCAAGCAACAACAGGGAGTCGGTGATAGTCAACGAATAACAGCACAAGAACAATATAATAGATTTATCAATGGTTACACTGGGGAAAACGGTCGTAATGCTTATGGCGCGACCACTGAAAAGGTTGTTTGGCAGGGTGATGGGACTCTGACCAACAATGCTACTTATATGGGACCATCCGGCTCTGGAGGGACTCTCAATGCTATGCCTGAGGCTTATGGTGTTTATTCTTTTGCTACTGGCTGTGGATCTGCAGCAACGGGGAATTATTCAACCGTATTTGGTGCAGGTGCAACGGCGAAGGCTGGAGGAGCGCAAGCCTTTGGTGTTTCTGCACTTGCAAGTGGTATAGCAAGTGTTGCTATAGGTGTTGATTCAGGGGCATCAGGGCTTTCTGCAGTTGCTATTGGAGGGCTTGCAACTGCTTCCGGTAAAAATAGCATTTCTATAGGTGTGCGTTCCCAAGCTACGTTGGACGATGCGATTGCGTTTGGTTCAGATGCAACAGCGAGCGGTATAAATAGTGTTGCTATTGGTAAGGTGGCATCTGCATCTGGTTACGATAGTATTGCATTAGGATTAAAGACCAAAGCAACTGACGAGTACGCGGTTGCTATAGGCACGAAGGCTGAAGCTCAAGCTCTTGGTTCTATTGCAATAGGTGGTGGGGAACCTGCTGACAACGGGGAGGAAAGAAAAGTAATAGCAAAGGGTAAAAATTCGATTGCCATAGGTACTCATACCTATGCTGAGACAGCTCATTCAGTTGCAATTGGTATAAATGCACAAGTGCGTGTTGTAGATGGTGTTGCTGTGGGGGGAGGATCTGTCTCTCGTGTTGATGGGAAAGTTTTTGGGTATGATCCTGTAACAAATACTACAACAACAAAGAGTGATTTTGCATGGAAAAGCACTGCAGGTGATTTTAGTGTTGGTAATACTAACCAGAATTTAACGCGACAGATTACAAATGTTGCAGCAGGGAGTAATGACACTGATGCAGTGAATGTGGCGCAATTAAAAGCTATGAGAGATGTTATAGCAGGGGGAGGTACTTGGCAGATTTCTGCTAATGATAAAGATCCTACAGAGGTTAAAGCAGGCAATACCGTGGATTTTTCAGTGAAAAGTGAAAAAGAAGAAGGAAAAGACAACTTAAAGATTGCAAAAAATAATGAAGATAATAAGCATAAAATTGAATTTACTTTGAGTGATCATCTTAAATTGACGCAAGTCACCACAGGCCGAAGCACGATGAGTGATGATGGCTTTTTTGTTAATGGTAATGATGGTCCAAGCATGACTGTGGATGGCTTTTTTATTAATGATAATGGTCCAAGCATGACTATTAATGGTATTGATGCGGGAAATCAAAAGATTATAAACGTAGCAGAGGGGACTGAAGATACCGATGCAGTAAATTATAAACAGCTAAAAGCTATAGAAAAAGCAACCAAAACGAGTTGGCAGCTTTCTGTTAACGGTGGAGATGCTACGGCTATTGGCCCAAACGGTACAGTAAATTTTCAGTCAGCTGACAATAAAGGTACAAAAAATATCAAGATTACAAAAGATAATGACCACAATGTCACGTTTGATCTAGCTGATGATATTAAAGTAATGACTGTCACAGCAGGAGAAAGCATTATGAGTGCTGCTGGCTTTATGTTTACTGATGGTACTGGGCCGAGCATAACTGTTAATGGCATTCATGCTGGTGATAAAACGATTAAAGGAGTAGCGGCAGGGGAAGACGATACCGATGCTGTAAATTATAAACAGTTGAAAGATGTACAAACACTTGCAGAAAACGGTTGGAAACTTTCTGTTGATGGTAACAATGCTACAGACGTTAAAGCTGGGAGTACAGTAGATCTTGTTGCGGCTGCGAGTGGGGACGGAAGCAAAAATATCAATATTGAAAAAGCCAATAATAAAGTCACTTTTTCTTTAAATGATAATCTTAAATTGACGAGTATCACTACAGGCAGAAGCATTATGAGTGATAATGGCTTTATGTTTACTGATGGTAATGGGCCAAGCATAACTGTTAATGGTATTAGTGCTGGCAATCAAAAGATTACAAAAGTGGCAAAGGGAACTGAAGATACCGATGCGGTAAATTTTGCACAATTGAACGAAATAAAAGACCAGGTAGCTGGCAATGGTCTTGTTCGATGGGATGAGAGGGAGAAGGTTATTACCATTGGTGCGCAAAAAGATGGCATCGAAATCAATGTTGCAAATCATGATGACAGAAATCGAATTATTTCTGGTGTTGCAGTTGGAAAAGTCAGTTTCGATTCAACAGAAGCAATAAATGGCCATCAGTTGTTTAGTTATATTACTAATATAGTGGATTTTTTTGGTGGTGAGGAGACAGATGTACTTAATGGTATTAAACCAACTTTTACGGTTCAGAAAACCAAACATGACAACGTAACTGATGCTTTCGCTGCTGTCGATAGCTCTATCACAGATATTTATAGTCAGATTAATAATGCAACTGAAAATAGTCTTGTTAAATGGGATGAAGATCAGAAGCTTATTACCATTGGTAAAGAAAAAGGCGGTATAAAAATCGATATCGCAGGTACTGAGGGAGAGCGAACTATTGCGGGTGTGAAAAATGGAAAGATTTCAGAAAATTCAACAGAAGCAATAAATGGTAGCCAGATTAATCAGATATCTGGAGATATTGCAGAATTTTTTGGCGGCGGTACAGAATTTAATAACGGGGTTTTTTCAGGTCCAAGATATAACTTATCTACTGTTTCTACAGATGGTAATGTCGTTCAGAAGACTTTTGACAATGTTGGTGAGGCTCTTGAAGGAATTGATGTCAATATCAAAAATGTCAATAAACATATACAATATATAGACAATAAATTTGATAAGTTCTCTCAAGATGCTTTACTTTGGGATGATGGTAAACAAGCATTTGCTGCACGTCATGGAAAAGATGGACGTAAAACAGATAGTAAGATTACCGACCTTTTGAATGGTGATATTTCAGAAGAGTCAACAGATGCAATAAATGGTTCCCAACTTTATGCGATGGGCGATACGATTGCAAATTATTTTGGCGGTGGCGCTAGTTATGAGGATGGAGAGTGGATAGAGCCTACTTTCATAGTCTCTCAGCGTAATGAGGATGGCACTATTGTTGAGAAGAAGCATCATAATGTTGCTGATGCTTTTGAAGGTGTCGATAATTCTATCACAGATATTTATAATCAGATTAATAATGTGACAGAAAATAGCCTTGTGAAGCAAGAAGGAGGTTCTGAAGGTCTTATTACCGTTGGTAAGGAAACAGATGGTACTAGAATCAGCATTGTAAATAAAGATAATCAAAAAAGGATCCTTGATGGTGTGGAAGATGGAACACTTTCTCAAACATCAACGGAAGCAGTAAATGGTTCACAGCTCTTTAAAACAAATGAAAATGTTACTACTATTACCAATGATCTCAAAACAGTTGTTCAAAATACATCAAAGTATTTTGGTGGCAGTACAGATGTACTTGCAGGTATAGAACCAACATTCCTTATTCAGGGTGAGACATATGATAATGTTACAGATGCGTTTACTGGTGTGAATGTTTCTATTACGAATCTTGATAATAAGATTATTGAAATGAAAGCAAATAATCTTGTCCAACAAGAGGAAGGAGTTTCAGGTGTTATCACTATTGGTAAGGATACCGCTGGTACTGAGATTAATATTGCAGGTGTTGGTAAGGTAGCACGTTCCATTTCTGGTGTTAAGGCAGCAGAGAAAGGTGATGAAGCTGTTAACAAAGACCAACTTGATAAAAGCATAGGAAAGATTTCTAAAGATGCTCTGTTGTGGGATGATGAAGAACAGGCGTTTGTTGCACTTCATGAAAAAGATGGTCAGAAGACAAAGAGCAAATTGAAGTATCTTTTGGATGGTGAAATTACTAAAGGTTCAACGGATGCTATTACGGGTAACCAGCTTTATCTCATGAGCAATCAACTTGCTAATTATTTCGGTGGCGGTGCCAAATATGAGAATGGCAAATGGACAGATCCTACTTTTAAGATTGTTCAAGTCAATGCTGATGGTACGACTGTTGAGAAAGAGCACCATAATGTCGCTGATGCTTTTGGTGATATTAATAATGGGATGTCAAGTATTAATAATCGTATTGATGATGTCATCAACAAGGTCGGTTCAGATGCTTTAAAGTGGAATGATAAAGAAAAAGCCTATGATGCTAATCATGATGGTAAGCCGAGTAAGATTATCAATGTAGCTGATGGTAAAATTCAAAAAGGTTCGAAAGATGCGGTTAATGGTGGACAACTTTGGGAAACCAATGAACGTGTCACGGGTGTTGAAAAAGATGTTAAGCATCTTACCAACAGAGTCGACAATATTTCCACTACGGTTACGGATATTGGTGAAACGGTTTTCAATATTGAAAACAAAGTTAATGATATTGCTGAGGACGCTGTTCGTTATGACAGAGATGAAAACGGCAAAAAAACCAATAAAATCACATTAGCGGGTGGTGATCCTGGTGAACCTGTTATGATTGATAATGTAGCTGATGGTAAAATTGAAAAAGGGTCGAAAGAAGCTGTAAATGGTGGTCAGCTCCATGACTATACCCAAGAACAGATGAAAATTGTTCTCGATGAATCGAAGCACTACACAGATCAACGGATAAATAATATCAGGATTGATGCTATTGATGAAGCTGTTGATCAGGCTAACCAATATACAGATATGAAGTTTAATGTTTTAAATTACAGTATTGAGAGTGTGAAAAAAGAGGCAAGACAAGCAGCGGCTATTGGTCTTGCGGTGTCTAACTTACGCTACAATGATACACCTGGAAAATTAAGCGTTGGATTTGGTACTGGTTTATGGCGTAGTCAATCTGCATTTGCCTTTGGTGCAGGTTACACCTCAGAAAATGGAAAATACCGCTCTAACATATCTGCAACAACTTCTGGAGGTCATTGGGGTGTAGGTGCAGGATTCAATATGACATTGAACTGATAATAAAACAAAATACATAAAAATTCCTTTTCACTCCTGCCTCATGAGGCAGGGGTGAATTGTTTTTACGTATGTAAAAAAACATATAAATTGATAAGCGCTATAATGGTAAATACAGGTTTAAAAAATATAAAAAACCTACACTTTCAACAAAGTGAACTTCTTATTTCAAAATAATACAATGAGTTTTTTCATAAATATAAGTTCATTATTTTCTGCATTAATTTTTAAATCTAAAAAACCTTCCAGTAAGACGGAGTATATATTAAAATGTATTTCAATTCTACTGGAGGAAGTTATAGAAACAATATACTAAACTAACTCTACCCCTTGCAAAAAACAATCAACAAGTTTAAAGGTTAAAAAAACAACCACCACAACAAATTTGCCTTCTTAGGAAAGATAAAAGAGCAAGACACGTTAACCATAAACCTAAAAACACAACTTCTTTATCTTTATCAATCAGATCCTAAATTTTTATATGCCTAGAAAAAATTTAGAAAGCCTCGTAGCGTTTAAATGTGTCTTTTTTGTGTTTATAGTTATTTTTTCATTGGGGAGTTCATTATGGAAAAATTATATACAAAATTAGCAGGAAGCAATTTAAAATTTTCCCGTTTTCCTTTGATTAAAGTTCTATCTTTGACTTCAATGGCGGCACTTTTATCCAGTATTTCTCCTGCTCTTTCAAATGATCATGATTCAAGGGAAGAAATTTCTGCAAACATAAGGAACACTCCTAGGATATACCCACAAAGTGTTATCTCTGTTTACGATGAATCTAGAAGTAATTTGGGTTCTTTCAATGGAACAAAAAATAATTATATAAGAATGTTGAATACAGCACTGACATCACAAGTTAATGCTTTAAGCGGTTACGAAAATTTTTTAACCAAAACCCTTACTGGGGCAGGTAACAATAATTACATTGCGAACACTTTAAAAATCGATGGCGATAAGTTATCAAAAAACACATTAAGTTCAGAAGACCAATATAAGAAATTTATCGTTGATCCACAGTTTTTTATGGACAGTAGCTCTGTAACTCGATCTTTCACTCAAAGTGGACAGGATACAGTGACTATTGATGCATCTGATTTTTCGCGAAAAGATCCTATAGAAAGCATGATACGTAGTGGAAAAGTACAGCGTGATGTATCGGAAAGTAATGTCATTTTTGGTGAAGGCGTTGATGCGAAAACCACGGACAGTGTTGTTCTTGGTTATAAAGCGAAGGCGGTATTAGCTGAAGGAGATAAAAAGCTAGCGGCATCTGTTATCATAGGTTCTAAATCTGAGATCCATAGAGGTGGATCCGTTGCTGTTGGTGCAGATATAGTGTCACTAAAGAATGACGCGGTTGCTGTTGGTCGTTTTGTACGGGTGGAGGAGGAGTCCGGTACAGCTTTAGGCTTCAAAACGCAGATGAAAGTGGTAGGGGGTGTTGCTCTAGGAAGCAATTCTGTAGCTGATGTTGCTGCTGGTATTTCTGGTTTTTCTCCTTATTTTAAAAGAGCTGCAGATGACACAGGGTATTCATGGAAAAGTACTATGGGTGCAGTGAGT
>NZ_JBHIML010000146.1:0-611 GCF_042194015.1 Bartonella sp. MU37NMGALS | reverse complement strand
ATCCTGAGTTTGGTAGCGAAGATGATTATTATCGTCATGAGTATTATGCTGATTTTGAAGGGTATTATGACGATGATAATGACAGCGAATATGAAAGTGATGCTGCGTAAATGACACGCGCGGGCGCGGCGGGGGCGCCCTCCTTTAAACATCTCATTTAAAAATTTAAATCTCTATAAAGGAATTGTGCTCATGCAAAAGAAGTTTGCACTCACAAATGAAACGCGTGTAATTAATAATCATACCCTTTATCGCATTAAAGCATTAAAAGACTTTGCTGATGTTAAAGCAGGTACTTTAGGGGGCTTTATTGAAAAGGAAGATAACCTCTCTCATGATGGCAATTGCTGGGTGTATGATGAGGCTCTTGTGTTTAAAAATGGTCACGTTTATGAAAATGCAAGGGTTTATGACAATGCTATCATTGCTGGCTATGTTTATGATAATGCCTATGTTTATGACAATGCTAGGGTTTATGAAAACGCTCGTATAGCAAATAACGTACATGTTTATGAAAATGCCAATATTCATGGCATTGCTGTTATTCGTGAAAATGTCGGCGGGTCTACTAAAATAAAAACCTATACTGAACGTCTCTCTCCTTATGGTGA
>NZ_JBHIML010000145.1:0-617 GCF_042194015.1 Bartonella sp. MU37NMGALS | reverse complement strand
ACCCTCAAGCCCGCACTATAACGCGCATAACCCGTAGAGGCTTGTCCCATATTGTCATGAGAAACAGTAACCTTGAACGTTTTATCGGGATGATTGTTAATATTGACAATGGTGCTGCCTTCTTCACGCCCTGGAAGAAGTTCGCTTTGAGCGTGCGCTGAACTCAAACGATTGATCTGATCAAGCCCCTGTTCAATATCGCGCATGTTCAGAACATGACCTTGAAGCCCAGGAAAAGCACTCCATACAACATTATTATAACGAGACGCCGGTGAACCATTATAGTAAATCTCTGAAAGCTTGCCCTCAACGACAACAAATTTGAGCGTCTTGCTGTTTTTGATATCTTGATCAGGAATATAAAAACGCGCCGTTACATAGCCTTGATCCAAATAAACTTTGGTTAACTTCTTGATTAAGAGCTGAATATCAAAAAGACCAATACATCTTCCAACATAAGGCTCTGTTACGGCTGATATAGAGCGCTTTTTGACATGATGCACTCCCTCAACAACAACAGCATGAATGGGAAAACATTGTTTCCCACCCAAAAGCGTTTCTGGATTTTGCTCTGAAGGCGTCTTGATCCTTTTAGGCGTTAAAGACCGTAATTTCTC
>NZ_JBHIML010000144.1:0-617 GCF_042194015.1 Bartonella sp. MU37NMGALS | reverse complement strand
TACACCTATGGAAGCACAGGAACTTTATCTTCTGAACGCGGACCTCTCAAATACGGTTACGGTGCTGATATTCGTTATGCTGCTCTCCAAGCCGGTGTTACATTGGCAGCAATTGAAGGGCAAAATACCACAACACATCTCGGTCTTGTAGGCACCTATGGGCAGCTGTCGTTCACACCAAAGGACATAAAAGATGCAGGGAAGAACACGCTGGATAAATGGGCCATTACAGCCTATGGCAGTATACAGCATAACAGTGGTTTCTACATCGATGCACTCTTGTCCTATGGTATCCTAAAAGGGCATATCGCCAATGCCATCAGAGGCAATACCGCAAAATTGAACGATGCCAAAATGTTGAGTATCTCCACCACTGTTGGCAAAGAATTTGCAACCGGAATGGAAGGTTTAACCTTCGAACCACAAGCACAAGTTGCCTATCAACATTTGATGTTTAACACCATTGAAGATGCTGATAATTTTACTGTTGATATGAACAATCCTTCTCAATGGTTAATCCGTGTTGGTGGACGTTTGACCAAAACCATTTCCACTGAAAACAGCCGTCCTATGTCTTTCTATGGAAAAGTAAACTTGATCAAAACTTTTGGTGATGA
>NZ_JBHIML010000143.1:0-618 GCF_042194015.1 Bartonella sp. MU37NMGALS | reverse complement strand
TAAAGATAAAAATACGCATTATGAGAGCGTTTTTAAATATTATAAATGTATAGATTCAGAAAATAACGCAATCGTTTTATAAAGCCCATAATATAGCTTTAAAAGCACATAAATATAAAATAAGCTCTTGATAAGAACATGATAAATATTTACACATAATGAATTTAAAAAACATAAAAAATATCAAAAAAGATAAAATATTAATTGACAATAAATACGTATTTTGTTATATGAACACTCAAGTGATTAGAAAACACTTTGAAACGACAAGCGGATAGATTACGAAACAATCTTTCCAAAGCTTTAAAAAATTGGCTATCTTTTATACTTTTGTTAGTATATGAGAATTTTGTCGGGTGTGTTTACACCATACAATACTCTTTATGAGAAAAATGTAAGCAGCGGACTTGTCGCCGTGTTTTCTAGCGCCCGACGCCCTTATAGGGTTGTCAATAGAAAATTTAATTACGACAAGGTTTTAATTATGACAACTATATCAAACAACACCCCCGTTATCTCTAATATTGCAAATGAAACCGCGCCTGTTAATCAACAAGAGCCTGCAAAAAAATACGAATTTACCAATGAAAAATTCACTTTTGATGGTCTTACTTTACA
>NZ_JBHIML010000142.1:0-620 GCF_042194015.1 Bartonella sp. MU37NMGALS | reverse complement strand
AAGGGCAATGTTGGACTTGGCGCCCAAGGGGAGATAACAATAGGGGTAAGAGAAGATGAGATGGAGTATCATCTTCAGGGCAAAAACACGAAAGTGGATATGCAAGCCTCTCATGCCGTTGGCTCTTCGATAAAATCGGGAGGTGATACCACGATCATTGCAGGGCAGGATGGCAAACCGCATGATCTCACCATCACGGGAAGTTCTGTTGCGGCTGATGGCAAGGTAGGGCTGAAAGCCAGCAACGATGTTCTGATCACCAATGCAGAGGATAGCTTACACTATGAGATGTCGTATCATAAAGACGGTGGGGTGTTTAGTAGCAGCAAATCTGAGCATAACAAGGTTGATGCTACCCAAGTTTCCGGTTCACTCATATCTGGGGGTGAAGGCATTGCCATTGACTCAGGAAACAACACGGAAGTTATAGCCTCGACGCTCGTAGCCGGTAAGGCAGAGAAAGCACCAGGAGATCAGAAACAAGCGGATATTACCATTCACTCTGGGGGAAAGATTGTCATAAAAGGCGCCCAAGAACAGTTTGATCAGCAAGCACAATCGTCTTCAAGTGGCTTTTTGCATGAGGAATCGTCCGATACATCTCAATCGCATACCACAAC
>NZ_JBHIML010000141.1:0-623 GCF_042194015.1 Bartonella sp. MU37NMGALS | reverse complement strand
GCCGCCAATCGCCCAGATATAGTGGCAGCGCCCAATGGGGTTCCCTCGATTGATATTGTTACCCCCAATGGCAAGGGTTTATCACACAATAAATATGATGATTTTAATATTGGCAATCCAGGTGTGATTTGGAACAATCATGCGCAAGAAGTGGGGCAATCGCAGTTGGGGGGCATTATGCCGGGCAATCCGCATTTGCGTGTTACGGGTTCGGCAAAAGTGATTTTAAATGAAGTCACCAGCAGCAAGCGTAGTGCGCTTCATGGTCCAGGAGAGGTTTTTGGGAGCCCAGCCGATGTGATTATAGCCAATCCCAATGGGATAAGCTGTGATGGTTGCGGTTTTATCAATACGCCCCATGCGACCTTAACCACAGGTGTTTCCGAAATTGATGCGAGCGGTTTTTTGAAAGGCTTTGAGGTGCGAGGTGGGGACATCACCTTTGGCGCCAAGGGAGCCAATTTTTTCTCTGGTCAAGGGGCTGTTGATATTGTCGATATTGTCTCACGCACGGTGCATTTTGAAGGAGCTGTTGCGGGCAGAGAAATTGGAGTGACAGCAGGGACGGGTCACTTTGATTATGCTTCACGGGAAATGAAAGAACTGACCGATATTACTGGTAA
>NZ_JBHIML010000140.1:0-629 GCF_042194015.1 Bartonella sp. MU37NMGALS | reverse complement strand
TTGAGTTTTAATTTAGATGATGAGATTGCGGGGATTACAGCGGCAGGACGTGATTCTGATGATGAGTTGGCAATAAGTGCTTTTTTGAAGGGGCTTTACAACTATTGGACTGGAGATAAGAAAACCATAGAAAAATATGAGAAAGAAGCCAATAGACTACGTGATTATTATCGTAGGATGAGTGATCAACATTATTGGACTTCTTTTGCTGGAAATGCTTTAGGGTCGGCAATCCCTTCCCTTGCGACTTTAGGAGGAGGATTGTTAGCCTCAGGAGCACGCTTTGTAGCGCCTACACTTGCAAGGAATGTGGCGGGGTCAAAATTAGGTCAAGCCTTTTTGAAAGCAGGTCAGTTACCCCCAAGTCGATTTGCAAGTCCATTTTTAGGCATCACGAACAAAACAACATTGCCTCATTTGCTTAAAGTAGGAGCGGCATCTGGAGCATTACATGGCGCAGGAGAAGGCGAAG
The DNA here is from genome assembly GCF_042194015.1 of Bartonella sp. MU37NMGALS. Lineage (NCBI taxonomy): Bacteria > Pseudomonadati > Pseudomonadota > Alphaproteobacteria > Hyphomicrobiales > Bartonellaceae > Bartonella > Bartonella sp. MU37NMGALS. The sequence continues at coordinate 157 of NZ_JBHIML010000140.1, read as the reverse complement.
GACTTGGTAATACACTTACAAGTACGTTATCTGGTGCAGGTTTAGGAGCGGGCGGGGCATTGGTTGGAAGTGCTTTAGGTCATTTGGCTGGTTCTACTGTCGGTGGAATACGAAGACTTCTTTCTCCTTCTCATAAGCAAGGTGTTGCAACAGACAC
>NZ_JBHIML010000139.1:0-629 GCF_042194015.1 Bartonella sp. MU37NMGALS | reverse complement strand
TTATTGCAAGGGTTTCGTGGGCAAATCAATGGGCCATGGAAAGCTTCCACTGTCACCCACTGCTATGAAAAACAAAGTGGATACACCACAGAAATTACCTTTGAGGCACCAAACAAGGGAAAAGAGGCAGGAGAAAAGGAAAACTCTGAGTGACAGAAAATCAAAGGGTCAACTTGACCCTTTGATCGGTGTTGAAGAGTATTGAGACCAAAATCAAAAGTTCGCACTTTGGTGTGGAGGTAAGGAATAGGTGCAACTTGCACCAATTGCTAAAACGAGAAATAGGATCAAGTTGATCCAATTGCATGAGTACAGCAATAGGGTAATGTTTACCCAATTCCTCAAAGGAGCAATGGTGCAAACATTGCACAATTGCATACTGAAGAGCAATTCGGTCAAGTTGACCGAATTCCTTAAACGCTTTTTCTCTTTTTGATAGTATGCTTAGGATACAGAAAAATTATCAGTCAATTTGATTGATCATCTCAAATTGTGATTTTGAGCAGAAAAGAAAAAGGGGCTTTAAATACCCTTTTAAAGGTCTTTGAAGACCCTTTGAGAACCACTTTAAAACTCTTTGAAAAAAAATAAATTGGTACAAAACCTAGTGGCAAAATATACAAAACCCG
>NZ_JBHIML010000014.1:0-29279 GCF_042194015.1 Bartonella sp. MU37NMGALS | reverse complement strand
GGATCAGAGGGCGCTGACGGAGAAGGTGTTGGTGTAATAGGCACAGAGGAAGAAGATGAAGGATCTGTAGGTACAGGGTCACTTGGATCAGAGGGCGCAGACGGAGCAGGTGTTGGTGTAATAGATGGAGGTAATGGAGTGGGAACAGGGTCTGTAGGTGTAGGATCTACCGGCGCAGAAGGTGAAGGTGGAATAGGTAAAATTGTAGAAGAATCTTGTTTAGGACTAATATAAATACCCTCGAGACGAAAATCCCAAAAGTCCCGATCTCCTGCAACTAATCTATTCATAGGATCTGCTTTTCCAAAAGAAGAACTTGGGCCATAAGCACGAAGACGATATTGATAAGGCAAACCATTTATTGCAGTATAATCGCCCATTAGTTTAAAAGAATCTTCACGCGCATATCCAGAAACTTGGATAAGTGAAATACTGTTGCTTCCTTCACCGCTTACTTCCTTTTCTGAAGTTTTGGAAAAATTTTCCATCACGAGCAGTGTAGTGCCGGAAACATCTCCATCGATCAAAATACGATCGGTTTTTTGAGAATCAAACAAACCATCATCATTCAAAAACGTACTGAGCTTAATCTGAACATTACCCTCCGCATTGTATGCCTCCTTGTATCGTTCATTCCCGATACGCAATGTTTGATAACCGCTGGATACATCCCGATTGAAAATAAATGTACTATCAGAAAGACTCACAGATGAAAGTGATGAATCTGTAAAAACAGAACCCTGCAAACCTTTATATTTGCTTTTTGTGAGATACCAAGTAGAACCACGCGTTAATTCTAATCTAGCAGTAGAAGTATCTTCAACGTGCACACCCCCTGTAAGGGAAGAAGCGCTTGCTTTAATAGATATAGAAGAGTTCTTTTCAGCTTTTAATAACAAATCACCAGAGATCTTTGTTGCTTCTGATAAATCAAGAGAAACACTAGCTCCATAACCGCCCTGCCCAGTAACATAAATAGCTGTACCATCTGGAACTGTGAAAGTTGTCTGTTTTAAACGAACAGATGCCTTTCCCATAGTGATTCTTGGCTCTTTTGAAACACCTTTTTGTCCATAATATTCGGCCACTGTGTTTGGATCTAATAGATTAAAATACAGACCATAAGCCCCCTTTCCCTGCACAGAAATATTTGAGCTCTCAATCTCAATATTTGTCTTCTTAAAAGCGTCTGATAGATCATAATTATGAATAGGCTGGCCTCTACTATTTACAAAAGCTGAAAAATTTTTAACCAAAAAGCCATGCATATCATTAAGCACAATAGAACTATTCCTCAATTGAACAGCGCCACCTTGAAATATGTCAAAAGCCTCTGGTAATTTATCGACACTTTCATTATCAACTATAGAAGTGTATTTTTTCCCTTTTCCCTCAATCGTCATGTTATCGAGAAGATATCTCCCCCCAAACTTTGTTGAAAACGCGCCAATCTCATTAAAAGTAACAGTGCTACCTGACATCCTAACAAATGCATTAAGACCACTTACAATCCCTATACCATTCGCATTCAAATTGTCTGGTTTAATCTCAACATTGACACGAACTAAAGCAACATTCGCCTCTTTCCCCGATGCATAAACAGCGTGCGAAGTTCCCTCAATCTTCCCGTCATTCATCTGAATAACTCCATTTAGAACACGAAGACCGGGGATATCCTTAAAATTTGAATCCGTTAGAATAAGCTTTCCGCCATCTTGTACGAATGCACCATATTGAGATATTTCATCTGAATTATCACCCGTAACAGTTATACGAGACGCATTAACAATTGTGCCTTGCTTTCCTACATATATAGCTGCAATAGGCGCAGCTTCCTGAGAATTTTTTAAGTAATAAACTTTATCTGCGAGAAAGTGTGTTTTTCTATCATCGCATCTATAAAATGGAGCCTCTGGATCACATAAACTTCCAGCAGCTTCAAGATGGAAAATTTGCAAAAAATAAAGAATAGCTGTTGTAAAAGTGCATAAAAATGTATGATTATAAAATACATTAACCATCATTATTCATTACTCATATTTATCAAAGAATAACAATCATATAATATATAGTATAAACTTCATAAAATAAATATACAATAAATAATTAATTTAGTGATTAATATAATGCTTATATACTTATATATAAATTATTCTATATTTTATGGATAACTAAAAATGATATTGTAATCTACCGGAAAAGCTCATTCCAGAAAACCCTGCTTTTGTCAGTCCATGCTGATAATTTATATCTCCATGAAGTACAAATTTCGAAGATAATTTGGCATTAAAACCGATCCCCGCTTCTAAAGAAGAACCAAAATCACCTAATTGGAAATCGTTTTTAAAAGAAACAAATTGCTTATCTTCAAAACTATGCAAATAAGAAAGCTTACTATAAAAAGAAATGGCACGTCCCTTTTCAGAAACATTAAGTGTCTTGCTTAAACGCCCACCAACACGCCCCACCCATTGATGAAATTTTCCTAAATCAACATCAATATTATCAACATCATGTGCCGGATTAAACTGAAGATGCTGATAAACAACCTGAATCTGCGGATCAAAAACAACACCTTTATACCCTGTTGCAAACGTTCTGCCACTTGTTAAAGAACCGCTAAACTGTTTACCCTTTAACGCTACAACCTTGCCCCGTGCTAGTGTCAAAACATCTCCCTTAAAAAGTCCATACGATAATACTCCATCGATATAAAAACCCGTATTATGCTGTAAACTTCCATAGGCTCCAACAGACCATTTATCAAATGCGCTTTTTTTGCTTTGTTCAACATCCTCTGGGGTTAGAGAAAGATTTCCATAATTCCCCAAAGCCCCAAAGAATGTACGACTGTATAAACTCTCAATCTCGTTTAACAAAACACCTGCTTCGAGTGCACTATAATTCAGCTCAGCGTTATAACCATATTCAAAAGCAGATAAATTGGAAGCATAATGATGACTACCACCATAAGCATGCAGAAAAAAGGCTGTCTTTTCATCATCCTTCCAAGAGGAATGAAAAGCATTCCGCATTGTCTCTACCGTCTTATTTTGCGTGGTCATATCCACTAAACCAGCATGAAATAAGGTATTTGGCAAAAGAAGATAAGTTGGCAATTGAGGAACAACAGCTCTAATTTGGAGATTAGACTGAACATTAAGCGACACAGGAAGATTAGACGAAGGTTCAACAGGGTCAGAAGATGTAGAAGGCTTTGGTTCAATAGGGGCAGAAGCAGGAGAAACAGAATCTGCAGATGAAGGTGATGCCGAAACAGAAGGTGTAACAGATGTCAATGATGTGGGAAGTGGATCAGGGGGAGAAGGTGGAGGATCAACAGGATCAGAAGATGTAGAAGAAGAAGGTGTGGCAGATGTCAATGACGTAGGAAGTGGGTCGGGGGGAGAAGGTGGAGGATCAGCAGGATCAGAAGATGTAGAAGAAGAAGGTGTGGCAGATGTCAATGACGTAGGAAGTGGATTGGGAGGCGGAGAATCTAAAGGATGAGATAATGAAAACGAAGCCAGTTTAATAAATGGACCATTATAAGTACCTATTCTAGAAGAAATATAGATACCTTCAAGACGGAAATCCCAAAAATCCCCCTCACCTTCCACTAATCTTTGCTTAGCATCCGCTTTTCCAAAGGGCGAATTCGGACCATAACCACGAATACGATATTGATAAGGAAAACCTTTCACTGTAGTATAACTATCATAACCATTGGCGAGTTGAAAAGAACCTGCCTGCGCTGTTCCAGCAACTTGAATAAGTGAAATGCTTTGATCTCTTCCTTCATGGACTTCTTTATTTGCAGCTTTTGGAAAATTTCGCACATGAATGAATGTCGTTCCCGAGACATCACCAGAAATCAATATACGATCGGTTTTTTGGGGATCAAACAAACCCTCATCACTCAAAAATGCACTCAACTTAATCTGAGCATTTCCCTCAGCACTGTAAACTTTTTTATCTTTTGATGCGAGAATTCTATCTCCTGCGCCTATATCCGGCCTTTTTCCAATGCGTAGCGTTTGATAACCATTCAATATATCTTCATCATAAAAGATCAGTGTACTATTGGAAAGACTTAGAGAAGAAAGAGATGAAACAGATTCCCGTAAACCATTGTATTTACTTTTAGTAAGATACCATGTTGAATAACGGGTTAACTCTAAATCAATAGTTGATTTATCGTCAACACGCGTCCCTCCTGTCAGAGAAGAAGAATTCGCTTTCACCAATAGAGAAGCGTTGTTTTCAGCTTTTAACAACAAATCACCAGAAATCTTTGTTTCATCAGATAATTCAAGAATACCTTCAGCCCTATAGCCTCTATTTCCCTTCGCATAAATCGCAATACCATCTGGAACTGTCATATTTGTCTGTGATAAATAAACAAATGCCTTCCCCGTGAGAACTTTTTGGGTTTCTAAAACTTTTTCATCATCTCGTTGCCTAGTCATCTTAGCAAGCTCTTCTGGAGCTAAAACATTAAAATACAGACCATGTACTCCCTCCCCTTTCACAGAAATATCGTTTTTTTCTATCTTAATACTTGTATTCTTAAAGCCATCTGGCGAAACATACTTTTGAATTAATTTGCCATTGTTTTCTACATAACCTGAAAAATTTTTAATCAAGAATGCGTGCATATTGTTAAGATGAATAAAACCTTTTTTCAAATAAACATCACCTCCTTGAAAAACCTCAAAAGCTTCCGGCAATACCCCCATAGCGCCATCACCATCTGTTCTAGCTTCCTCCCTCCTTCCTTGCCCCGTAATACACATAGTATCAAGAATATAGCGCCCCCCAAACCGAGTTGAAAATGAGCCAATCTTATTAAAATTAACGGTACCTTCTGACATTCTAACCATTGCATCAAAACCACTCATAATACCGATCCCTTTTACCTTCAAATTATCTGGCTCAATATCGATATTCACACTCTCTAAAGCAATATCCGTTTCTTTCCCCCATGCATAAATAGCATGTGAAGCACCCTTAATTTCCCCTACTGTCATGCTAATAACTGCATTTTGAGCACGAAGAGCAGGTATGTCCTTGAAATCTGCAAATGTTAGATTAAGTTTTCCACCATTTCTTACATACGCCCCATAGGCAGATATTTTATCTGGATTATCGCCATAAACTGTTATCTGAGAGGCATTAACAACAGTGCCTACTTTTTCTACATATATAGCTGCAATAGGCGCAACCTCCTGAGAATTTTTTAAGTAATAAACTTTATTTGCGAGAAAGTGTGTTTTTCTATCATCGCATTTATAAAATGCCTCTCCTGCATCACTTGAAGATCCTGCAGCACTAACATAAGCAACCTGAAAAAAATAAAGAATAGCTGTTGTAAAATTGTATAAAAATGCATGTTCGTAAAATACATTTATCACCATTCTTCCTTACCCCTATTTATTAACGAAGAACAATCACATAATGTATATTATAAACTTATTAAAATAAATATACGATAAATATTTAACTTAATTATTAATATAACACTTATATACTTATATATAAATTATTCTATATTTCATGGATAACTAAAAAAGATATTGTAATCTACCGGAAAAGCTCATTCCAGAAAACCCTGCTTTTGTCAGTCCATGCTGATAATTTATATCTCCATGAAGTACAAATTTCGAAGATAATTTGGCATTAAAACCGAGCCCCGCTTCTAAAGAAGAACCAAAATCACCTAACTGGAAATCATTTTTAAATGAAACAAACTGTCTATCTCCAAAACTACGCATAAGATAAAGCTTACCATAGAAAGAAATAACACGCCCCTCTTCAAAGGGCGCAAGAAACTTAGTTAAACGCCCACCAGCACGTGCCGTCCATTGATTAAATTTTCCCATATCAACATCAAGACTATCAACATCACGCACACCATCAAACTGAAGATGCTGATAAATAAGCTGAAGCTGTGGATCAAAAACAAAACCATTACGCCCTATTGCAAATGTTTTACCACTGGTTAAAGAAGCACTTGACTGTTTACCTTTTAATGTTGCGACCTTACCCCGTGCAAGAGTGAAAACATCACCCCTAAACAAGCCGTAAGATAACAACCCATCCATATAAAAACCCGCATCATGTTGCAGACTTCCATAAGCAGCAACGGACCATTTATCAAATGGACTCTTTTTGCTCTGTTCAACATTTAGAGGATGGAGAGAGAGGTTTCCATAAGTTCCCATCACCCCAAACAATGAGCAACTCTCTGAACTCTCAATTTCTTTCAATAAAACGCCTGCTTCCAGTGCACTATAATCGAGTTCGGCTCCATAGCCATATTCAAAAGCAGAAAGATTTGAAGCATAGTGATAGCTTCCACCATAACCACGGATAAAAAATGCTGGATTTTCATCACTCTTCAAAGAACCTCGAGAAGAGCTTCGTATTGCCTTCAATTTTTTATTTTGAGAGACAAGATCCATCAAGCGGGTATGGAATAAAGCATTTGGTAAAAGGAGATAAGTTGGTAACTGTGGAACAACCGCTCTAATTCTTGGCTCGGACTGAATATCAAGCCTAACAGGAACAAACACAACTGGTGTAGGTTCAACTGGAACAGGCGGAGTGGGAACAGGATCTGTAGGTATAGGATCACTTGGATCAGAAAGCTCAAACGGAGTAGGTGTTGGTGTAACAACTGCAACTGGAGAGGAAGAAGCTGAAGGATCTGTAGGCGTAGGTAATGGAGTGGGCACAGAACCTGTAGATGAAGGATCACCTAACTCAGAGGGCGTAGACGGAGAAGAGGCAGGTATAACGGCTGGAGATAGAGGAGTGGGTGCCGAATCTTTAGATGAAGATTCTACTGACTTAGATAACACAGATGCAGAAGGCTCAGAACTAACAGAAGTAGATGGCACAGACAACTCAAATGGAGAAGACGTAACCGGAGAAGATAGCTCCAGCACAGTTTCTACAGGGAAAGATCTAACTAAATCAGACGGAGATGCAGGCATCGATTGTTTAGGTAAAGTTTCAACTGAAACAGAAGGAGATGGTATAGGCTTAAAGTCAACAGGAGCAGATGGCACAGGCGACTCGGACGAAGGAGGTGTAGAGTAAACGGTTGGAACAGGTGTAGAAATACCCTCCGTAGAAGAAAGCTCGGTTGAAAAAGACGACTCATCTGAAGAAGCCGTAGGTGGAGCAGACGGCATAGGTGGTTCAGGCATGGGAGCCAAAGAAGGAGATGTAACTGAATCAGATGGTGCAGATATGGATTCTATATGAGAAGTTTCAACTGTATTAGCAGAAGGAGTAAAGATAGAATCCGTAAAGGAATTTTCAACTGGAGAAGATAGCTCCAACACAGGTTCTACAGCAAAAGATCTAGCTAAATCAGACGGCGATGCAGACATAGATTGTTTAGGTAAAATTTTAACTGAAGTAGAAGGAGATGGTATAGGCTTAAAGTCAACAGAAGCAGATGGCACAGGCGACTCGGACGAAGGAGGTGTAGAGGAAACGGTTGGAACAGGTGTAGAAATACCCTCCGTAGAAGAAAGCTCTGTTGAAAAAGACAACTCATCTGAAGAAACCGTAGGTGGAGCAGACGGCATAGGTGGTTCAGGCATAGGAGCCAGAGGAGGAGGTGTAACTGAATCAGATGGTGTAGGTATAGATTCTATATGCGAAGTTTCAACTGTATCAGTAGAAAGCAATGGTACAGATGTAGAATCGAAAGGAGGAGAAGACGGTAAAGATACTTCAACAAAAGGAGGCGTAGATGGAGTGGAAGTAAGATCCGTATGAACAGGTTCAATAGTCTTAGTTTCAGAAGAATCAACTTTGGAACTCACATAAATACCTTCAAGGCGAAAATCCCAAAAGTCTCCATTGCCTGCAACTAATCTATTCTTGGGATCTGCTTTTCCAGAAGAAGAACTTGGACCATAAGCACGAAGATGGTATTGATAAGGAAAACTACCTATTGTAACATACCCACTGGCAAGTTGAAAAGAATCTTCACACGCGTACCCAGAAACTTGAACAAGTGAAACACTTTCACTTCCTTTATCACGGACTTCTTTTTTTGATTTTTCGGAAAAACCTTCCACTTGGAGAAATGTAGTCTCCCCCGAGACATCACCATAAATCAAAATACGATCAACTTTTTGAGTATCAAATAAACCATCGTCATTCAAAAATGCACCGAGCTTAATCCGAGAATTACCCTGTGCACTATATGCATCCTTATGGACTAGTCCGTATAATGCTATCAACTCACCTTGTTTACTTATATCATCTATATCATCTATAATCGTTTTTTTTCCAATGCGCAGTGTTTGATAATTATTGGATATACTATTAAAAATAATAGTACTGTCTGAAAGACTTATATATGAGACGGATGTATCTATAGAAATACCTTCTTGTGAATCTTCGTTTTTACTTTGGATGAGATAATATTTACTTTGGGTAAGATACCATGTCGAGCCACGCGTTAACTCTAAATCAACAGTAGATGTATCTTCAACACGAATATCTCCTGTAAGCGTAGTGTCCCTAGCTTTTACGGTTATAAAGGAGTCGTATTGAGCTTTAAATAACAAATCACCAGAGATTCTGGTTCCTTCCGATAATTCAAGAGTAGCTTCAGCTCCCAAACCTTCAGTCCCCGTAGCATAAATAGCAATACCATCTGGAACTGTAAGAGACGTCTTTGACAAATAAACTGATGCAGTTCCCAGAACAATTTTTTCTGTTTCTGAACGTTTTTTATCATCTATATTCAACATATCAGCCCATCGATCTGAATCTAATGTATCAAAGTACAGACCATGTACCCCCATCCCATGCACAGAAATATTTGATCTCTCAATATTAATATTTGTTTTCTTAAATTCATCTGATGAATCATAACTCTGAATTAGCTTGCCATTTTTATAGGCATAACCTAAAAAATTTGTAATCAAGAAGCCATGCATATCAGTAAGCAGAATAGAACTATCCCTCAAATGAACAGCTCCCCCTTGAGATATGTCAAAAGCTTCTGGTAATTTATCAACACTTTCATTATCAACTATAGCAGTGTATTTTTCTCCTTTTCCCTCAACCATCATGGTATCGAGAAGATACTTCCCCCCAAATTTTGTTGAAAATGCGCCAATCTCATTAAAAGTAACGGTACCACCTGACATCCTAACAAATGCATCAAGACCACTTACAATCCCTATACCCTTTACATTCAAATTGTCTGGCTTAATCTCAACATTTACACGAACTAAAGCTATATCCGTCTTTTTCCCCGATGCATAAATAGCGTGTGAAGTTCCCTCAATCTTCCCGTCGTTCATTTGAATAACTCCATTGAGAGCACGAAGACCGGGGATATTCTTAAAATTTGAATCCGTTAGAACAAGCTTTCCGCTATCTTGTACGAATGCACCATATTGAGATATTTCATCTGGATTACTACCCGTAACAGTTATACGAGACGCATTAACAATTGTGCCTTGCTTTCCTACATATATAGCAGAAACCGATTTACCTTTAGAAGCGTTTAGAAAATCATAGGTTTTATTTTTGATTACGTGCTTCTTACCATCACTGCATGTATAAAACTGAGCCTCTGAATCACACGAAACTCTAGAAGCGTTAGAATTCGCACTAACAACCACGATTGGAAAAAAAGAAACAGCAGCTGTTGTAAGAGTATATAAAAACTTATAACTTTTAAATATATTAGCCATAACTCTATTACAACCTCTCCCCCCTTATATAAAAGAAGATAACACCTGCAATAACGCTAAGTTAAACATTCGAAAAATGAGAAGTATAAAACTTAAATATTCGTTTTATACTTCATACAAAATTCTATAATTGTGTAAAACTTATCTTATAATTTATGGTTATCTAAAAATGGTAGCGAAGACCCCCAGAAAAACCAGCCTTGGTAAGCTTGTGCTGATAAGTCACATCTCCATGCAAAGCAAACTTTGAAGACAATTGAGCATTAACACCCAATCCAGCTTCTAGAGAAGAACCAAAAGCCCCTAACTGGAAAGAATCTTTAAAGCGCACAGCTCTTTCTTTGCCAAAATCATGGGCAAAATGAATCTTTCCATAGAAAGAAACATCACGATCTTTTTCAGGTGCAGTCAGAGTCTTTATCAAATGACCACCCATACGCACCATCAATTGATCAAGTTTATCCATCTCAATATTAAAATTATCAATATCACGAACCTCATTAAATTGAAGATGTTGATAAACAACCTGAACCTGTGGATCAAAAACAACACCTTCATATCCTGTGGCAATTTTCTGACCACCCATTAAGGAAACACTTAAAGGGTTACCCTTCAATGTTGCAGTCTTACCCCGAGCAGTTGTCAGAACATCTCCCTTAAACAGACCATAGGATAAAAGACCATCAACATAGAATCCTGCATCATGCTGCATACTGCCATAGACTGTAGCAGTCCATTTATCAAATGTACTTTTTTGGCTTTGTGCAACATCTCGAGGCTGTAGAGAAAGCTTTCCATAAGACCCCATAACCCCAAAGGATATAGCACTGTCAACATTTTCAATTTTTTGTAGCAAAACACCTGTCTCTAGCGCATAGTATCCTAGATCCCCCCCATAGCCATATTCAAGCGCAGATAAATCTGAAACATAACGATAACTCCCACCATAACCACGCAAAAATGAAGCAGGATTTTCACGAATTTCCAACATCCCACTAGGATTATTCCGTACTCTCTCCAACTGCTTGTTTTGATTGCTAATATCTATCAAACCTACATGGAATAAACTATTTGGCAAAAGCAGATAAGTTGGTACCTGAGGAACAACAGATCTTACACCTCGTCGAGACGGAGAAACATTTTCAATTTTAGAAAGACTATCCACAGAAGGCGCTGGAACAACATCCGCAAAAGAAACATGTGCAGGAAGTATAGGTTTAGAAGCCACATCAGAAGCCATAGAAGTATGTCTATAATCAGCAGATCTTTGAATATCCGGACTTTCTAGGCGAAAATCCCAAAAATCTCCTTCACCTTCGACAAGCCTTTGAACAGAATTCGCTTTTCCTAAATGAGATCTTGGACCATAAGCATAGAGCTTATACTGATAAGGCAATCCCTTCAATGCAATATAATCACCATCCAACTGAAAAGAACCTTCCTCTGCTTTTCCAGAAACCTGAATGATAGAAATACCCTGGTTATTTCCACCACTCCCCGTTTTTCCTCCTGGACTTCCTGAAACGCTTTTCACATGTATTATCGTTTTTCCTTCAATATCACCATAAATCAAAAGCCTATCAGTTTTTTGATTTCTAATAGTTCCCCCTTTATTTACATATGTATTAAGATAAATATGCGCATCACCCTGCGCTTTATAAACAACACCTTCTCCTTTTCCAATACGAAGTGTCTGATAATCACTCGTTGTATTATCTGTGGGGCTCTCAAAAACAATAGAACTATCAATAAGATGGATCAACGAACTCGATGAGTCACCTATAGAATCAAAGCTTCGTAAATTTTTATTTTTTGGTTGTGATAAAGTCCATTTTGAACCACTTTCTAACAGAAACTCAGCAGAAGAACTTTCATCAATATGCACTCCCCCGACAAGCACAGAATCATTAGCTGAAACCTTTACTAAAGAGCCTCCTTCAGCCTTCAACAATAAATCTCCAGAAATTTCAGATTTTTCTAAAAGTCTAATAAGACCACCGGATTTGTTGCTATAAATAGCTGTACTATATGGAACTTTAAAAGAAGTATTTCCCAAAAATACCTCCCCTCGCATAGGTAAATTCGTCTTTGGCAAACTTCCAAATAAATCTTTCTCCCCCATAAAAATATAGGACTCCTTTTTTACAGAAGCGCTTTCTGTTTGCTTTTTTCCAGCTTTTTCGCCTTCCAAAAAGCGTATGCCATAAGACACATCACTATTTACGGAAACGTTAGAATGTACAATATCAACCCAACCTCCCTTTCCCAACAATGATATACCGTGGGCATTAGCAACCTTAACGTTACTTGCCCCGTAATAAATAGAACCACCTTCTTGGGTCATCTGAAAAGCTGAGTCTTGTTCATGATTGTCTAAATCTATCTCCTGAATACCATTATCGATAATATAAACACCCCATAATCCAACTTTTCCCCATTCTCCAGTATGAACTCCCATACCACGAGACAAATGAATTCCTCCACTTCCTATCTCAACATTTCCATAATTATCCGCCTTTATACCATACTTCCAAAAGTTTTTTTTCAAATCAGTATTTTTATCCGAAATATCAGTAATAAATATATTTTGCCCATCCACCAATGTCCCTGTTCCAGATACTTCTATGGCCGCCTCTTTAACTTGATTTTCATCAGTTTTCTGATAGTTTTTATCATGAATTACATGCCTCTTACCATCACCGCACCGAAAAGGTATAACATTTTCAGAACAAACGACATGTTCAAAATAAATTGCATACACATCAACATTATGTGTCAAAAAAAGAAGTGTTGTCGTGAACGTACATAAGGAGAAGCGATTTTTAAATAAACTGACCATAATTACACCATAATTATGCCCCATTATAGAGCAATACATAACGTATCAAGAGGTTTAGCCATAAATTTAATACGTTTTGGTTTAAAGGTAGTGGGTTTATTAGTATTTTTTGTGTTTTATGTAAATATGGAATTAAAAAATTACTCAAAAGTACAATCTAAATCTGTCGCTTTTACAAAAAAATTGCAAAGATATAGCTGAAGAACGGCAGCAAGATCACCTTCAAAGTTGTTATTCAAAAATAGCTTTAATCGGTTGACATGCATTGAAAACACTTACTTTAACTACTATCTAATCACCCCCAGAACGGGTATAATCAACATCCTTACGATAGATTTTATATTGAAACAATATGTGCTTTGTAAGCAGATAAAACATATGCCAAAATTGAGAAACAAGAATTTACATATGCCTTTTTAGGCAATCTTCATGGCAAGACAGCTTCATAAAGAATAGGAACGTGTAAAAATCAGTTCCTATTTTTACTATCTCCTTTTAATTCAACTTGACAACATCAAAAGCATTTAGAGCCGTATTAAAAAATAAAGATTATACATGACTTCATCCTCGTATTTATCGCATTCCTTTTAGAAAACACATTTTCCAAAACAATATCATTATGTTTCTCATTCATTTATTTTCTCAAATATCTTTCATTTTTTTCACCCCCATTTCACAACGACAGCGGATATAATATAAAGTTCATCGGATACAGCCCTCATTGCGCCTGAGTAGCATCTTTGTCTTTGCCAATTTCCTCTTAACATAATTCTCAAAATTATATTGACTCCTTTCTTAAACGATTATCCACTTGCCAATCTTACATATAATAGACAAAGGAATGCTTTTTATGGATTCATCATAAGAGCATTGAAAATATTTCAGCGCCCTAAATTAAAAAATATCTTTATAAATCAAAATATTATAAATAATATAACAATCACTCTGAAATACGCGTTTTGAAACAATAACGTACAAACTCTTCAGACTTTTCAAAAAAAAATGAAAGAAGTCCAACCTAAAAGCATATTAAAGATATGCAAAATCACACTCTCGTAAAAATGCTATAACACAAGATGAATAGATAATGAGAAAAAGCCACAAGGATAACTTGTGGCTTTTTCAAAGATTAACCAAAAACAGCAACAAAACTAGAAATGATAACGCAAACCACCAGAGAAACTAGTTCCAGAAAAACCAGCTTTCGTTAGCTTGTGCTGATAAACCAAATCGCTGTAAAGCGCAAAGTTTTGAGACAACTGGGCATTAAAACCTAATCCAGTTTCTAACGAAGAACCAAAAGAGCCTAGCTGAAAAGCATCTTTAAAATGCATAAATTGTTTTCCTTCAAAACCGTGAGCAAGATGAAGCTTGCCATAGAAAGAAACAACTTGAGCCTTATCAGTTGCGACCAGCCTCTTCGTTAAACGCCCCCCAACACGCCCTATCCACTGATGAAGCTTTCCCAGCTCAATATCAAAGCCATCCACATCGCGCACTTTATTAAATTGAAGATATTGATAAACAACTTGAACTTGCGGATCAAAAACGAAACCGTTCTCCCCCACCATAAACGTTTTACCAGCAATCAATGAAGCACTTAAAGGATTTCCCTTTAATGTTGCCGTCTTGCCACGTGCTGTTGTTAGAACATCACCTTTAAACAAACCGTGAGACACAAGACCATCAACGTAAAAACCCGCATCATGCTGCATACCACCGTATGCTGTAACTGACCATTTATCAAATGTACTTTTTTGACTCTGCTCAACATTCAAAGGTTGCAAAGAAAATCTCTCGTAGGCCCCGATAATTCCAAAAGAAGTGGAACCATACATATTTTCGATTGCTTTCAGCAAAACGCCTGCCTCTATGGCATTATAACCAAGCTCGCCGCCATAACCATATTCAAGCGCGGAAAGATTTGAAGTATAACGATGATTGCCGCCATAACCGCTCACAAAAAAGAGAGGTTTTTCACGACTTTCTAATAAGCCCCCAGAAGCAATTCGCAAAGATTCTAATCGCTTATTTTGATTGTTAACATTCATCAAACCAATATGACGTAAAGCATTAGGCAAAAGGAGATAAGTCGGAACCTGCGGAACAACAGCCTTAACGCCTGGCTTAGGACGAGGATGAGGCTCCGGAGCTGGTTCTGGAGAGGGTGTTGGACGAGGATCTGGCTTAGGTTTAACATCAGAATCTATAGATCTACTTTCAAGGCGGAAATCCCAAAAATCTCCGCTCCCTTCCACTAATCTTTGATCCATGCTTGCTTTTCCAAAATTAGATTCTGGACCATAACTATAAAGCTTATACTGATAAGGTAATTCGTTTAACGCTACATAACCACCGTCCAACTGAAAAGAATCCTGCTTTGCTTGTCCAGAAACCTGAATGATTGAAATACCTTCATCATTTCCCCCCCTTCCTGTATATCCTCCTAGATTTCCTGAAACTCCACGCACCTGGAGCTTTGTTTTTCCCGAAACATCACCATGAATTAAAACACGATCAGTCTTTTGATGATCAAGAGCACCACCACTATTCAAGTATGTATTAAGGGAAATAGAGGCACCGTCCCGTGCTCTATAAACTTCACCCTTTCCCTTTCCAATACGAAGAGTTTGATAATCATCAGCAGAAGAAGATTCATGTCTTTTAAAATTAATAGAGCTCTCACCCATAAGACTAACGAGTGAAATAGAAGAATCATGAGCAGCATCATGTTGATCTTTTTGCAACGGTTGTTGTAAAATCCATTTAGAACGGCCTCCCAAATAAAGTTCGGCATTAGAATTTTTATCAACATGTGTGCGACCTTCAAGAGTAGAAGCATCAGCCAAAACTGTTATAGAAGCACCTTCCTCAGCTTTTAATAAAAAATTCCCTGAACGAAGAGTGCTGTGCACCAACCCCACCGCACCAGAAATAATGTTTCTACCATAAAGAGCCGCATCGTCTAAAACAGAAAACTCTGTTTTATCCAAATTAACAACTTCTAATCGTGGTAAAGCTTTTTCTTCCTCTGATGAAATTTCTTCTTTTTTATCCCCACCTTCACTCCATGGCTTCTCTCCCCGCAAATAGATACCATAAGATCCCTTACCCTTTACAGTAACAGAAGAGGATTTCATATTAACTTCAGTCACAGGAATCTTTGAACCAGAATCTTCATTTGATAAATCTTTAACTTCCTGCAGAGGAATAGAATCGACTGTATTTTCTAATAATATGCCATGGACACCCCCACCAGTACTAACAATAGTACCCTTTAAATTAACAGCCCCCCCTAAATCCGTATGCACAACCGCACGATCCTTACCTTTGTCACCCTTCCCAGTAATTTTAACATTCTCGAGATTTACCTCCCCACCTAACATCGAAGAAATCCCATGGCTGTTCATAAAATCAACTGATCCACCTGACATCCAAATTTCTGAATGATCATAACTTAAAAGACTTGCATTCCCATTAGCAGTCTTAATTTCTGTATTTTCTAAAAGAACAAACGAGTTCTCTGTTGCATCAACACCCTCATGGCTCTCCACAATCTTTCCATTTTTTACCTCAATCACTCCATTACTCGCACGAAGGGCTATAACTGTATTTTTGATAATCGGATCTTTCAAAACAATCTTACCGTTCTCTAATACATGTACCCCCACTAGAAAAGTTTTATCAGCAACTTGACTACTAACCATTACCTCCTCCCCACTAACCCTTGTGCCTATTCCTTTCACCGTTATAGCACTAGGATCATCAGGATAGTTGGAAACATTCTTATTTGTAATCCTATAAGATTTATTATCAATTTTGGATTCCCCACAATTATCGCATATATAATACAACCCATTATAGTAATAAAACCCAGGATTCACACCTCTTCCATCAGAGTCTGCATCTTTAACAGAGTTATCTACATTACCCGTATGCCCAATCTCTCCATCCACTCCACTCAGCTTACGATAATCGCTCCCCCCACGAATACCCTCATCGTTATTGCGAACAGGAATCATATTAGGAGGATAATAATTCCTCCCCCCACTTTCTCCACTAAGGGGAGGCTTATACGCATTACTTCCACCAAGATGAGAAGAAGGATTAGCAGAGACAACTGGAATAACCTTTATAACATAAGGTTTACCGACCTCCTCTGTAGCGGCATAAACTTCTCTTCCATTTTGGAGCAAAGAGAGGATAGCTGTCGTACAAGCACATAAACACACATGATTTCTAAAAACTTTAATCATAGTTCCCTCGAAACTTTCCTTCCCCTCTCATTAAAAACAAAAGCACTTACAAAACACCTCATTGCACACCTCAAAAATACGAAAAGTGTAACAAAAAGAACATGCCTCATGCTCATCTGAACTGTGCAATGAATTATCCCAATAAATTTGGCAAAAGCTCTACGCCAAAACCACCTATAAGAGAATAGTTACAAAACACACTCTATGAGTGTATAATGCATTCTGTATTTCGTGTAAAGAAAAAATAAAACCAGTGCGTGTAATTAATTAAAAACACAATCAAACCTTATGAACTTTAAAAAATTAATCCACAAGGAGATGAATGAAACAATGACTTAAATCAGTAGAAAACAAACGCTCAAAAACGAGCTTTAGAAAACATCAAATATTATATTAGATAATATCAATACAGTACCAAAAAGGATAACGTAACGCATAGCGGTCTGCTGAACGCTTAAAAAGCCGATGAAAGCAAAGCACTCTATCGCATCAGTAGCAGCATAAATTTTAAGAAAATTAGCTTTAGAGGAGAAAAGTGCTCCCATGCATAAAACAAACTATGTCTTTTTTGCTTAATAAAGAAGACGAGATTTTTTAAGAACAACACAAGTTGTTATAAAGAAAAAAGGCAGCACAATGTGCAGCCTTTTCTAAAAAGGTACATAGTGTACCTTATATTAAAACTGATAACGTACTCCTCCGGAAAAACTTGTTCCCGAAAAACCAGCCTTATTAAGCTTATGTTGATAGAGAATATCAGCATGCAGAGAGAACTGTGGCAACAATTTGGCATTAAAACCTAATCCAGCCTCTAGAGAAGAACCAAAAGCTCCTAACTTGAAAGCATCATTGAAATGCACAGACTGTTTTCCTTCAAAACCATGAGCAAGATAAAGCTTACCATAGAAAGCAACAGCATTCACGCCTTCAGAACCTGTAGGAATCTTGGTTAAGCGTCCACCAACACGTGCTACCCACTGATTAAGGTTACCCATTTCAATATCAAAATTGTCAATATCACGAGCTTTATTAAACTGGAGATGTTGATACACAACCTGAACCTGCGGATCAAAGACAAAACCCTTATATCCTGTCGCAATTGTCTGACCACCAGCTAAAGAAACACTCAAAGGATTACCTTTTAATGTTGCTGTTTTACCCCGTGCAAGGGTGAGAACATCACCTTTGAACAGACCATAGGATAAAAGACCGTCGACATAGAAGCCAGCATTATGCTGCATGCTACCATATACCGTAGCAGTCCATTTATCAAATGCACTCTTCTGGCTTTGCTCAACATTCAAAGGCTGCAGAGAAAGTTTTCCATAAGTTCCCATAACGCCAAAAGATATAGCACTGTCAGTATTTTCAATAGTTTGCAGCAGAACACCTGCCTCTACACCATTATAACTAAGATCACCTCCGTAACCATATTCAAGTGCAGAAAGATCTGAAGCATAACGGTAACTTCCACCGTAGCCGCGTAAATATAAAGCAGGATTTTCACGAACCTCTACCATTCCTGTAGAAGTCATCCGCAACGTCTCCAATTGCTTATTTTGATTGCTAATATCCATCAAACCAGCGTGGAATACGCTATTAGGCAAGACAAGATAAGTTGGAACCTGTGGAACAACAGATCTTACAAATTGTTCAGAAAGGTCAGCAGATCCAACAGACTTAACATACTGATTTTCTAGACGGAAGTTCCAAAATTCTCCACCATCCTTAACAAATTTCTGCTGAACATGCTCCTGTTTCGAAGTCGCTTTTGGAGCATAAGCATGAAGAGTATATTTGTAAGGTGAGTTTCTCAGTGCAACATAATTGCCATCGAGTTGGAAAGAGTCTTTCTTTGCCTGACCATAGACCTGAATAATTGAAACAGTATGAGCAATCTTGGCGTTCGCTTGACCATCTCCTACATTGCCCGCATCACCTCGTACATGTATTTTTGTTTTTCCAGAAACATCACCATGAATTACAAGCCGATCAGTGACTTGCTGATTACTCGGATCACGAGGATTTAAACGTGCATTGAGATGTATTGCAGCATTACCTTGTGCAGCATAAACTATTCCTTTCCCATTTCCAATACGGAGAGTCTGATATTTTCCTTCAGATTCCGAAGATGCAAAATCAATAGTACTATTTACAAGACTTACAGAAGAAATGCATGAATCCACACATCCTAAATTTGGAGTACCCAAATTCCCCTGTGCACTTCTTTTTAGAATCCACTCTGATTGATTAATTAAATCTAATTTTGCATAAGAACTTTTATCAACGCGAACATCGCCTTTAACAATAGAACTATCAACCAAAACCGATATATTGGAATCATTGTCAGCCTTCAACAACAAGTCACCAACAAGAGTTGTTTTATTTTCTAATGAAACATGACCACCAGAATTATTACCATAGATCGCTATACCACTTGCAACTTCAAAATCAGTTTTTTTCAACGAAACTGTCCCTGTTATGCTTATAGGTGTTTTCTCCTGCTTAGATTCAGCACTACGCTTAGCAACAATTGCTTTCTCAGTTGCTAAATCCTCACTCCGATTTTGTTGACTCGCTTCTTTCTGTATTCCCCCATCAAAATATATACCATAGGTTCCATCACCTTCCACTGTAACAGTAGAAGACTCGATATTTGCATGATTCATAGTAGGACGAACCTCAGAAGATCTCCTTCTCCTAGAAGAGCCGGTCTCAACCACATTATCATCAGACTTCATAATCCACAAAGCATGAGCATCAGTCACAACATTCCCATTCTTAAAATCAACAGAAGCATTATCACTCAACAGAAAAGCTGCACGCCCAAAGTTATCTGCGGAATCCAACTTACCCTGTCCTTTTTTCGCAGTAATACTAACTTTGTCTAACTCAACGCTTCCCCCAAATTCTGACCTCACAGCCACTCCCTTTGCCAAAGTAATAGCCCCAGAGTCCATAGATACCTTACCAGCTTGACTTACCAAACCAGCCACAGCCAAATCCCCCGTCACGTTAATTCTCGTATCCGTTAAATTAACAGATGATCCAGAACCCGCCAAAGCGCCCACATAATGCGCATTAACTGATCCACCAGTCATCATAACCTTTCCACCATCTTGAGCTTCAAGCCCAATTACAGAAGATGTAATTGTTGAGTTTTTTTCCAAAACAACTTTTGCATTGTCTTCTGCAAAAACAGCACTCACAGCCTGTAATTTAGTAAGATCAACATTGCTTTTGTTATCACCCCCCCCCATAATTGTAGCATTCTCTAACTTAATAACTGTATTTTCATTCTGTGCATGCATAGAATGTTGAGTTTTATCCTTTGCTTTCAGTGTAAGATTTGTCACTGTATGTGATTTACCATCACTACACGAATAAGGATTTTGCGCCCCCTTCTCACCATTATCCTGTGTGGCATCACATGTAGAAGAAACCGTTTCCTTACCAGAATTATTAAGCAAAAGAACACGTCCAGCAGCTCCACTAGAAGACGCAACAGGCTTTACAGAAACCTCAGAAGAAGGCTTTATGGAAGCTGCTGATTTTATAGATGGAATCTTATTCGATATAGTGTGCCCAGATGATACAGAAACCCCATCTGTCGATATCACAGAAATCCCACCTCGATCAGATCTCGCAGCTGAATCAGCTCCTAAAGATATTAAATTTAACGAACTTCTACCTTTAGATGAAGGAGATGAATTGGATGAAACAGTATATACGCCATACTCAGATGTCCCAGATCTTGCAGGATCAGTAGATGCCCCCTCCTGAGATGCAGCAGAAGCAACAGGAGACGTAGTAGAAGAAGGAAGAGACGTTACAGCTGCAGATGTTCCAGCCCTCCTCGGATCAGTAGATGCACCCCCCTCAGATACAGTAGAAGTAACAGAAGACGTAGTAGAAGAAGGAAGAGACGTTACAGCTGCAGATGTTCCAGCACTCCCCTGATCAGTAGCTTCCCTCCCCTCAGATACAGTAGAAGCAACAGGAGACGTAGTAGGAGCAGGAAGAGACGTTACAGCTGCAGATGTTCCAGCACTCCCCTGATCAGTAGCTTCCCTCCCCTCAGATACAGTAGAAATAACAGGAGACGTAGTAGGAGAAGGAATAGACGTTACAGCT
The DNA here is from genome assembly GCF_042194015.1 of Bartonella sp. MU37NMGALS. Classification (NCBI taxonomy): domain Bacteria; kingdom Pseudomonadati; phylum Pseudomonadota; class Alphaproteobacteria; order Hyphomicrobiales; family Bartonellaceae; genus Bartonella; species Bartonella sp. MU37NMGALS. The sequence continues at coordinate 8,316 of NZ_JBHIML010000014.1, read as the reverse complement.
TCAGATTCTTCAATCTCTACGTATCTATCATATCCACCGTCTGTATGATCTTCATCACCTGTCTCAGAACTCCTAAGTAATGCAGAGGTTCCATTCGCATCGGAAGCAATAACTTGATTAGGTAGTCTAACTTCAGAAGTTCCAGATGGAAGATTTGATCCTACAGTAGAATTATCTACCTCACTTCTCACAGTTTCACGAGATGGCACGGAAGAAGTATTTACTCTCGCCCTCTCCCTATTGTCACCTACAAAAGAAAGAGAATTACGCTCATAGGGCAAATTTTTATCTTCTAAACGAAAATCCCAAACACTTCTACTCTTTTTAAGTAATGTCTTATCGAAATACTGCATTTTCGAAGGAATAGCTGGACCATACGCACGAAGAACATACTGATAAGGTAAACCGCCTATCGTAGCATACTCACCATTCAGTTTAAAAGAATCTTCGCTCGCCTCCCCATAAACCTGAATAATTGAAATACTCTGAGGTTTATAAGCTTTAGCACTCCGACCTTGTCGACCCTCAGCATTTGGTTTCATTGTAAGCACATGCACCTTAGTTTGACCAGCAACATTACCATGAATTAAAAGCCTACCAGATAGTTGAGAATCCTCTGATGCATCAGCCTGCATAAATGCAAGGACATAAATATAAGAATCCCCAGAAGCGGTGTAAACTGTGCCTTCCCCATTTCCTATCCGAAGCATTGGATAACTATAATTTCGTTGATTCTCATCTACTAAAGGCAAAAGCCCAATAGCAGAATTGTTAAGTTTTACAAATGAAACACATGAATCCTCACACCCCCTATTTTGAGGATTTCCAAATTTACTTTTCGTTACATGCCACTGCGATTGATTGAATAAAAAAATCTTACCCTGAGAACCTCTTTCAACATAAGCTTCACCGCCAACTATAGAATCATTAATAAAAACCGACACTTCAGAAGTAGCTTCAGCTCGTAAGAATGAATTACCAGACACTTGCGATGCGCCATCTATAAGGACAGAGCCTCTCATATTCTTACCTAAAATGGCTGTACCATCTGGAACCTTAAGAGTAGTGCCGTGCAAAAAAACTAAAGACTCCTTATTTTGTAATTGATTACTTTTTAATCGGCTCTGTTCTAGATTATCGGATTGATTATCAAAATACACGCCTGTAGACGCTTCACCACTCAAGTTAATAGTTGAAGATTGTACAGAAGCCCTAATTCTAAAGTCCACTTCATCGGTTCTTTCTTCACCGACTCCTGTCCTTGTCTCTTGGCCTAAAATTTGGGGTATAAGATAGCTAGCATATACCGAAGAAGCAAGAAACTCGCTACTAGGATCATCTATTTCAATACGCCTCACTCTTGTATCATTATGTCTTTGAACATTGTTAGAATCTTCATCATCATTGTCAAAGACCCATACACCAACAGAATGTGAATGATTAATGTTTCCATTTTTAAAGGAAATAAAACCTGCATCTGTAAATAAAAAGCTACTCAATGCCTGTGCTGCAGCGCCAGATTGGCTGCTATCAATTGTAACATTAACTTTATCTAATTGAACGATTCCTCCGTTTTCTGCCACAACTACAGATCTACCTGTCGGGACAATAACCTTCCCCAATTTCATATCTATCACTGTTCCATTGCCGGCACGCAAACCCATTACCTCTTTCTCATCTTCATTACCTCCCTCCTGTGGGCCCGACACAGTAATCGCTGTATTATTCAACAGAATAAGTGATTCATGCGCAGCCTCAACCCCCACAATTACACTAGAGATTGTCCCTCCTTGTATAATGGCCTTTCCACCAAATAAAGCGTAAAGCCCAGTGTCAAAATCACGAATCGATGAGTTTTGCAATTTGACCACTCCATCTTGTGATGCAAATACAGCGCTCCCATACTGTGGACCTTTAACCGATACAATCTCTGCACCAGGTTCATTTTTAAGAGATGAAGAGTTCAATTCAATAATTGTCGGTTTAGTAGCTTCTTCTGATCCTGCAACATCATCTTCTCCTTCAACACCAATCCATCCCGCTGTTACAGCAGTATCACCCTTCTTCTTCACCACAACCGTACTATTATTTATTGAGTGTTTTTGTCTATCACTACAAACAATAGGTGATAAAGGGTTCCTATCATCTCTATTATCCGCTACATTACATGCATTGGCACTACCACCAACGCCACTTGGGACACCGCCAGCACCAAGGCCACCAACACCAGGAACACCAGGAACACCAGCACCAGGGACACCGCCAACACCAACACCACCAGGAGCAGCACCACTCGCTATAGAAGCATCAACACCCTGTAAAAGAAAAAGAGCGCTCGCTGTCAGTGCGTACAAACGTGTACGCTTTTTAAATACATTGATCATATGTCAAACTTTCTAAATAATGTTGCAAAAACACTAGAATTAAGTGAAAATGAGGTAAGTGAACAATTTGTAACATATGTAAGTAAACTTTACAACATAGTGTTATTTATTTACGCTTCATTTTGTGCATAAAGATGCCTAAGTTAAGGTTTTTAAGTGCACAAACCCTTGTAATATCAGATAAAAGGATAAAATCACGATGATAAAATATATGAAATGGATGACTTCTGTTTTACTGGTTGCCATCAGCTTTGCAACGGTTTTGTGGACTCATACGAGTATTGCAAATACCAGTACCCAGACAAATGTAACGATTGATCATGTTTCAGGCACGACTTCTGTTCCCGCTTCTCCGCAAAAGGTTGTTGTGTTTGATCTTGCTTCGCTAGATAATATGAATCGCCTTGGTATCCAAGCCGTTATCGGCCTTCCTGAAGGAAAAAAACCTTCCTATCTGCAACAATTTGATGATGCAAAATATGAAAGAATTGGAACCGTTTTTGAACCAGATTATGAAAAAATTGCCACTCTTCAACCCGATTTGATTATTATTTCCTCCAGAACTCAAGCTAAATATAAAGATTTATCCAAAATAGCTCCAACAATTGATCTAACAGTAGAAAACGAAAATTCTCTTGAAGATATTAAACGAAATGTGTCTATCCTTGGAAAAATTTTTGGCAAAACACAAGAAGCAGAAAAGGAAATTGCAAAACTCAATGAAGCTTTTGCTGAAGTCCGTAAAAATACTAAAGGAAAAGGCACTGGGCTCATACTCATGACCTCTGGTGGAAAAATCAGTGCTTTCGGACCAAAATCACGTTTCGATATTTTTCACTCCGCTTTTGGAATTGCCCCTGCAACCGATAAACTTACCGTGCAAAAACATGGACAACTCATTTCTCCTGAATTCATTCTTGAAACCAATCCTGATTGGTTGTTAGTGATTGATCGCGATGCAGCCATTGGACGGGAAGGACAATCCGCAGCACAATTGCTCAACAATGAGCTTGTTCACCGCACAACAGCGAGCAAACAAAACCAAATTATTTATTTGGACTCTTGGAGCTGGTATCGTGCAAATGGTGGTTTAACGGCACTCTTTGAAACCGCACGGCAGATCAATGAAGCCTTTACAAAGAGCAAATAAGCGTACGAAAGAGCTTGCTTGCTATATAAATAAAATTTAAAAGCAGAGGTTGTTTATTAAGCAGTCTTTGCTTTTTGTAGATTTTGTTAGAAAATGATTTAACGTGAAAAATTACTGGATAACCATAATACTTTTAATTTTCCTGTCTATCCTCAGCATTTTTGTTGGTTATTCTGATGTCACACCTTCTGACCTATTCGCAGCTGATCCCCATGCGTGGCTTATTTTTTGGCAAACACGTCTTCCTCGTACCATTGCAATCCTTTTAGTAGGCGCAGCACTTGCACTCTCAGGTATGATTATGCAACTATTGACACGCAATCGCTTTGTCGAGCCATCAACCACTGGAACCATTGAATCTGCTTCCCTTGGCATTCTTTTTATTATGATTTTTTTACCCGATATTCCTGTTTTAGGAAAAATGGTCGTTGCGACAATTTTTGCAATGGCAGGCACTTTACTTTTTATGTTTTTATTGCGACGCATTCCTCTAAAATCTGCTCTCATTGTACCCCTTACAGGGATTATGCTAAGCTATATTATTGGCTCTTTAACCAATGCCATTGCAGATTATGAAATGTTACTTCCCTCTCTTCAAGCTTACTTATTTGGCAGTTTTTCGATGGTTCTTGAAGGAAAATATGAACTCTTATGGTTATCCCTTCCCCTTTGTGTTCTGGCCTATTGTACTGCTGATCGCTTTACGGTTGCAAATTTGGGAGAAGATTTAACCAATAACCTTGGATTGAATTATCGTGTTGTCATGTTTTTTGGTCTTTTTATTGTCGCCTCAATCACTGCTGTTGTTGTCTGTACCATTGGCCGTATTCCTTTTGTTGGGTTGATTATTCCAAATATTGTTTCAAGTTTCATGGGAGATAATATGCGCTATACCGCTCCTTGGGTGGCTATCAGCGGTGCAGGATTGGTCTTGATTTGTGATCTTTTAGGACGAATAATTCACCCTTCTCTTGAAATTCCCATCAGCACTATGATGGGTGTAATCGGTAGTTTTATTTTTATAATACTGCTTTTACGCTGGAGAAAGCGTCTTGGGTAGAAGAAGAAAAACAATATGTGTACTAACAACACTTATCATCATAGCATGTACTGTCATTAGTCTCTACATGACGTGGAATATCAGTGTTTATACATGGAAATTTCGTCTTACAAAACTTTCCTCTCTACTTCTTATTGCCTATGCAATAAGCGTTTCCACGGTTTTATTTCAAACAATCGTTAATAACCGTCTTCTTACTCCTTCAATTATGGGATTTGATCAGCTTTATATTTTAATAAAGACTGCCCTAATGTATTTTGTAGGCTCTCTTTCTTTGCCCTTTTTGAATGAAGAAGGACAGCTTGTTCTTGAAGCCCTCATTCTTATTCTTTTTTCAATAAGTCTTTTTCGCTGGCTCTTTTCAGGAAGCCTAAAAGGGCTTCATTTGACGCTTTTAATCGGTGTTGTTTTAGGCGGCTTTTTTTTCAGTTTACGGATGTTTATGCAATTGCAACTAAATCCAGACCAAATGATGAATTTAACGGATATTATGTTTGCAAATTTTAATAAATTCAATACACCATTAATAAGCTTTGCCACAATCATTGTCTTCATTGTGAGTCTGATTGGATGGCATTCCCGTCATCTTCTTGATATCTTGGCTTTGGGACGTGAAAATGCTCTTAATCTTGGCGTTAATTACCACAAAAGTGCGATAACTGTCCTTATTTTTGTTTCCATTCTCGTTTCCATTTCTACCGCATTAGTAGGCCCTGTCACCTTTTTTGGACTGTTGGTTGCCAACCTTTCCTATGAACTTTCTTCTCAAGCAAAACACAGTGTTGTTCTTCCAATTGCAATATTATTGGCTATTATTTGTTTGGTGGGGGGACAATTTATTTTAGAACAAATTTTTCATATGGCAGGACGTTTAAGTTTTATCATTGAGTTTTGTGGAGGAATTGTTTTCTTAATGTTACTGATGAAGGGAAAACTAAAATGATTGAGATCAATCATCTTTCCAAGACTTACGGAGCACGATTGATTATCGATAATTTATGCCTTCATCTTCCCAAGGGGGGAATTATTTCTCTCATTGGGCCCAATGGTTCGGGAAAATCAACTCTTTTAATGCTGATAAGACGTCTTTTGCCACACCATAATGGTACAATTCATATCGACGGCTTTGATATTGATAAAATGCCCCACGATATTTTGGCTCAAAAACTCTCAATTCTGCGTCAAGATAATCCTTTATCCTTCCGTTTAACCGTATACGATTTAGTAAGTTTCGGACGCTATCCTTATTCAAAAGGCTGTGATACACATGAAGATAAACAATTTATCGACAGTGCGCTACGCTATCTCGGCTTACAAGATTTAAAAGACCGTTTTTTAGATGAGCTTTCTGGCGGTCAGCGTCAACGTGCTTTTATAGCCATGGTTATCTGCCAAAATACTGATTATCTTCTCTTAGATGAACCATTAAACAATCTGGATATGAAACATGCCGTTTCTATGATGAAGCAGTTACGTCGCACAGCTGATGAACTGCAAAAAACCATTCTTATTGTTATGCACGATATTAATTTCGCCTCATCTTATTCAGATATGATTGTTGCACTAAAAAATGGAAAAGCAGCCTATTGTGGAACTCCCAAAGAAATTATGCAACCAGAAATTCTTAAAGACATTTATGATGTCGATATTCAAATCAAAACAATCAATGATATCCCTATTGCTCTTTATTATCGATAATCATAAAAATTTTTTGTTCTTATATGCACTATAGAATCTGCCAGAGATGGTGAAATTGGCTTATTGGAGAGTAGGTTAATGGTAGAACAGCGGACTTTGACTTCGTCAATCTTGGATCGAATCCAAGTTTCCCAGCCAGTATTTAATGATTGTAACGTATCATCGGATTTTGTATAATTTGAAAGCAGGTTTTGCATCAATTTATTTTTTCAAAGGATCTTTAAAAAACTTTCAAGGGTTATTTAAAACCCCTTTAATGCATATTTTTCTCTTCCTCTAAAAATTACAATTTGAGATGATAAGCTCTTGAGCCAGAGTCAGATTCTTTAAATCACTTGTGATGTGCCGACCTCTTGTTATCTTAATTAGCTAAAGATTTTTCGGATCTGAGGCACATCATTGAGATGAAAAAATCTTTCCCTTTAATTGCGCAAGCAGAGCAAACATCGTCGTGGTAATCCTCTCGCTTAAACAAATCCTTTCCATAGTAATTCTCAATACCCTAAAGGCGGATCAAGATAAAACAAAGTGTTTGGATGGTCATAACGCATAATAAAATCAGACCAGTCTAAATGTTCAATGGGAGCACCCGCTAAGCGGCGATATATAAGCTTTAATACGCTTTCAAGTCTCACCGAATTAAACCGTGCACTAAAATTAGAATCAACATCAAATATTCGTTTGTCTACCTGACCCGCAAAACTCAAACGCTAGAGATATAAAAACCGCAAAGCCCGCTCTAAACATGGGGGTGTATGGGTCTTATAAAGCGAAACGTTGAAACTCTTCACGGCTACTTATCTGGAACTGCGACAGATCCATAAAAGGGTGATAACCCAAAAAATTCATCACATCACCTGAACGATTATTGATGACTTCGTATAAAGATATCAATTTCCTTGTAAAGAATATGCCTCCCATTCCAACAAAAGACTCCACATAAGGCGATGAGGGATAGCTTCTATGATTTACAGGTACAGATCACTGGCCATGTAATAACGCCAACTGATGTCCAACCCAATTAGACCGCCTGTGGGAACAGGCAGGTTGTGGGGCTGAATATAATGGAACAGCACCGAATGAATAAGCCACACGTCGTAAGTAAGCCTCTAGCGTGCATAACTTATAGGTTTTGGAAACAGACAATTATTATAATTCAGGCGATTAAAGATCGAATCTCAGGCTTTTTAATCTAGTGGACAAACACGAATAATATGTCCGTCTGAATCTTTGATTAGGAAGGTACGTCCAAATACATCAGTATACGGTTCCTTTAAGACATTTATCTCAACGGTGGTTTGCTCTTGCCATTCCGCATATAGCTTATCTACATCCTCTCCCTTAGGCAACATAATGCCGATTTCTGAAAAACGAGGCACATTTTCCTCAGGCGCATAGCCCCCAGACCAGAGAGCAAAGAGTGCGTCACCTGAAGAAGCAAATGCAACATAACGTGGCGAGATGAATACAGGCTGTTTCTTGAAGATGAATTTGTAAAAAGCAGTAGAATACTCTATGTTCGAGACATATACCAACTGTAGGTTTGGGGTAACAGGATAAGTGGAAATATTACTCATTAATTGTCTATGATTTAGTAGCTGTCTTTTAACAAAGTATGCCTATATAGAGAATATTTCAACAAGAGTTTGTGATGCTTCCGTTCACGGTGTGCTCTATTTATATGTGTTTATTCGCATTGCTATATGCTAAAATATTGAGACCACCACTACTGGGATTATAATAATATCCCTATCGCTCTTTATTTAATAATCTAAAGATTTTTGCGCTTGCCTACACTGTAGAATCTGCTAGAGATGACAAAATTGGCTTATTGGGGAATAGTTTAATGGTAGAACAGCGGACTCTGACTCCGTCAATCTTGGTTCGAATCCAAGTTCCCCAGCCAGTGTTGTTGTAGCTTGCCTGTAGCTTGCCAGCGGGTTTTGTATGTAGCTTGCCAGCGGGTTTTGTATATTTTGCCACTAGGTTTTGTACCAATTTATTTTTTTTCAAAGAGTTTTAAA
>NZ_JBHIML010000138.1:0-630 GCF_042194015.1 Bartonella sp. MU37NMGALS | reverse complement strand
TGTAAAATCGGATTGAAAGGCAAGGGGAACGATTCCTGTCGGACCATGGCGTTGTTTTGCTATAATAACCTCGGCTTTACCCTTGGCTTGCTCCATTGCCTCTTGCCACTTGCTATACTCAGCAGTGCCTTCTTTTGGTTCTTCATTTTTGAGATAATATTCTTCACGATAAACGAACAGAACAATGTCGGCATCTTGCTCTATTGAACCAGATTCACGTAAATCAGAGAGTTGCGGACGTTTATCGGTTCGGTTTTCAACTTGGCGCGAAAGTTGTGACAGAGCAATGATGGGAATATTGAGTTCTTTTGCAAGTGCTTTTAATCCGGTGGTAATGGCTGTAATTTCTTGAACGCGATTTTCTAATGAACGCTTTGAACCGCTTGTCATGAGTTGGATATAATCGATAATCAAGACATCTAGACCATGTTGTCGTTTAAGACGCCTTGCACGGGCGGACAATTGTGCTAGGGATACACCACCCGTTTGATCAATATAAAGAGGGATTGTTTGTAAGGAACGCATTGCGTGAATAATTTTTGCAAATTGCTCTTCTGAGATATTACCACGGCGCATATCAGAAGAAGAAACCTTTATTTGCTCTGAGATAATACGAGTTGCAAGCTGTTC
>NZ_JBHIML010000137.1:0-636 GCF_042194015.1 Bartonella sp. MU37NMGALS | reverse complement strand
CCATCTGCTGGTAAAACATTCACAAGGCTATCCGTAAAGCTGCCGTTGACAACCGCAACATCTGGTCTGTAATCGGCTACTGGAAAATAAACCATCTTAAAAATCCGTTGGTATTATTCTGGTCACGTTATGACGTTGAGACGTCTCTGCACGCAATTCATGCAACTGTTCGTTAAAGTCATTGTAAGCTGCCGTTGCACAATCGGGGTCTTTCAAGATATTCTTGTAAAGTTCGTATTTTGCACGCGCCTTAATCAAATCAAACGCGTGCACAAACCATGGGTGCTCCTCATCGACACTCTCTATCTCTGATAAACGCAATGGAGAGAGAATGAGTTGAATTTGATAGGCTCTATCTGGCGTGGGATAAAGATGTAATTTCCTATCAAAATAACTGTAACAAACCGGCGTTCCTTGCTGCTCTGATGATAACAAAGGCTCTAAAGAAACATGGTCATTACATTCCAAGGCAAACTTATGATGTTGATCAGAACTTAAATAAACGTTTTTGATTTTAACAGCTGTTTCAATAGGGCGGGTAGTGCTTGCATCATAAACACCTTGTCCCGCCCGTGTCTCAAACACCACATCACGGCTTTCGTTAAAGTAAAAGGTCTCCCGTTCACAAAAACGAAT
>NZ_JBHIML010000136.1:0-637 GCF_042194015.1 Bartonella sp. MU37NMGALS | reverse complement strand
ATATTCGAAAGATCACTGGCAAATCTTTCGTAGTTTTGTCGTTCTATTTCTTTTTCTCGTAAGGCAATGAGACGCTCAAGACGGTCCATATCGACGTCATTTCCTAAGGCTCTATTTAAAATGCGTTCCATAGCAGTTTGTTCGACGGCTAAATGATGTGTTTCTTCAATTTCTGTTAGGTTAGTGTTTTGTTTACTCATCTTGATTTCCTCCTATTTGAGCGCAATTCCCCCGTGGCGTGAATCACGCTTGTGTTTAAAAGTTGTTTGTGTGGTTAGAAACGGTTTATAGAGAGACTATAAGATTAGTCGTTCGTATTTCTTTTCCATAATTGTTGCTTTTAATGCATGCTTTGTCGTTTAAGTTTTTGAGACAACACACCAATTCCTTTTGCTGTGATTTTTGCGCAAGGAATGACTTTTTCTATTCCATTTGCGGTTTTAAGTGTAATAGTTGGGCAATCCATAAGTTGCTTTTGGATTTTGTCTTGATACGGTAGCAAATTTCCACCTGCTGCTCGTCTGTAAACCCAACCTTTTTCTTGTAAAAATTGAATGAACTGTTTTGGTTGCATCTCGAGTATTTTAGCGGCTTCTGTAAGACCAAAGAGTCCATTATGACGCTGTAAGCTTTCAAG
>NZ_JBHIML010000135.1:0-649 GCF_042194015.1 Bartonella sp. MU37NMGALS | reverse complement strand
TGTGAGATCTTCATTGATCTTAGCTCTAAAATCATCAAGCCCCACAATATCTTCGGTTTTATGTTGGTGTGCGCCTAATAGAGAGACAGCACTGCCAAAAGTGAAGTTATTATTGCTTGATTTATAGAGAACATAATTGTTGGCAGCATCTTTTGCGCCTTCGATATCACTTAAATCAGCAAAAGTGAAGGTTTTATCGGCTGCCATTTTGGCCTTAAGGGCCGCTTCAAGGTCTGCAACATCACTTATGCTATGCGTGTGTTTTGAAGGCGCTTTTCCCTCTACCTTTTCCTCAATATCAACAATGGCTTGATCAATTTTGGTCAAGTTTTCCCGCAAGATTGGGAATTCAGAACTGATAAAGCGTCCTTCTTTCGGCAATTCCATGTCGAGTTTTTTGGTTTTGGTCATGTCTGTTTTCCCCTCATAATATACCGGCACCAAAATCACACACCATTGACCGTGCCGCCGGTCCACCGGTAAGCGTGAGTTTCAAGCGCGCTTGTTTGGCTGTTTTATCACCACTGATAAATTTGCGCTCTGTCCAAAGCGGCTCGGCAAGTTGTTCTGTTTCCTCTAATTTCAAAGGGGTGAAAGCACCATCATCCAGTTGCATCTCCAGTGAAAAGGTTGCACCGCCCGGTAAAAA
>NZ_JBHIML010000134.1:0-653 GCF_042194015.1 Bartonella sp. MU37NMGALS | reverse complement strand
AACCAAACAACATTTTTAAACACAAGCGTGATTCACGCCACGGGTGAATTGTACGCAAATCAAGGAAATAAACCATGAAAAAGAAATACGAACTTACTGATGAAATAGATATTCTCTATCGTCGACCAGTTCGTCGCATCCGTGCACTGAGAAACTTTGGAAAGGTCAAGAAAGGTGACCTAGGCGGTTATATAGAGCATGAAGGTAACCTCTCTCATGAGGGCGATTGTTGGGTTGGGGATAGGGCAAAGGTTTGCAGTAATGCTCAAATTTATGAGAATGCACAAGTATTTGGACGAGCACGTATCTCATGTAATGCACGTATTTATGGAAATGCTAATGTTTTTGGAAACGCTTGTGTTGAATCCAATGCACACATTTTCAATCATGCAAAAGTTTACGGAATAGCCGAAATTCACGGCAATGCCAAAATTTGTGAAAAAGCTCATATTGGTGGTGAAGCTGTTGTATGTGGTAACACATGTATTTCAGGCAACACACATATTAGTTATAATAGAAAAGCCGAACATATCCCTAGGAAAAGACAGAGCGTATAAGCACTTTCTAACACCCCAAAACCAGCCTTTTAACACAAGCGTGATTCACGCCACGGGGGAATTGCGCGCAATGTAGGAAATCAAGATGAGTGAACA
>NZ_JBHIML010000133.1:0-654 GCF_042194015.1 Bartonella sp. MU37NMGALS | reverse complement strand
ATTTTTGCAATAAAAGCATATAAGGATCTTCTATAAAATCTCAAAGTTTATAGCGTCATCAAATATTATGTTTGTCTATAGATAAATACTGTGCGTCTGTAAAAAAAATCACCCTCATTAATAATATTATTATAATATATATTTCTCTCATAAGGAAAACACTCTCTTAAAAATAAATATCGATTATTCAAATAATTCCTTTTGGAGATGATAAATGATTTTTTCATATAAAATTTCACAATAAAAAATACATTTTTACTCGAAATACACCCTTATCTTCTATTGCTATTCATTTATGATGAGAATAACTTTCCTTCTCTTAAAATGCCACATGTAACGCATTTGATAAGAGAAGGAAAATTTACTTCGAATTTTCTATTTTTAATTCAGTGTTATCCTAAATCCAGCACCTACACCCCAATGTCCTCCAGCACTCGTTGCAGATATGTTAGAGCGAAATCTTCCATTTTCAGACATATAACCAGCCCCAATAGCAAATGCGGATTGTCCACGCCATGCGCCGCTACCAAATGAAAAACTCAATTTTCCTGGTGTATCGTCATAGCTTAAATTCGATACAGCCAAACCAATCGCTGCAGCTTGTCTTGCTTCCTTGCGAACATCCTCAATAGCATAATTTAACGTCTCAAACTT
>NZ_JBHIML010000132.1:0-654 GCF_042194015.1 Bartonella sp. MU37NMGALS | reverse complement strand
ATTGAGTTTGATGGCAGAACACTTCACCGCATTCGTGCACTGAGAGACTTTGGTGATGTTAAAGCAGGTGATTTAGGCGGCTATATCGAGAAAGAAGACAACCTAAGTCATGAAGGTGATTGTTGGGTAGGTGATGATGCAAAAGTCTATGGTTGTGCCAAGATTTTTGGTGATGCCCATGTTTATGAAAACGCTCGTGTGGATGGTCATGCAAGAGTTTATGACAATGCCAAGGTTTTTGGTGATGCTTATATTCATCACATTGCTGATATTTACGAAAATGCATGTGTTTTTGGTAGTGCATCTGTTACCGGAGAAAATAATATTTTTGGCAATGCGAAGATTTTTGGACATGCTCGTGTTTTTGCCAGTGCACAAATCTACGAGAATGCACAAGTTTCCGGTGGTGCATTTATTAGTGGAAAAGCTAAAATTTATGGAAATGCTAAAATTTATGACGGTTCATTGATTTCCATCAGAGCAAAAGTTGGGGGAAATGCCCAAATCTGTGGTTATGTATTTATTCATGGAAACGCAGAGATCATCAATGATGAAATCATCACAACTGGCCAGAGGCAATAAACCATGGAAAAAAAATACGAATTTACTGATGAAACAATCGAAGTTGGGGGCAAAACTCTCCACCGCATTCGC
>NZ_JBHIML010000131.1:0-655 GCF_042194015.1 Bartonella sp. MU37NMGALS | reverse complement strand
GGGAACTCAAAACCTGAAAAGCCAAGCGTAGAAATGATCTACTCTATGAATATCGCGAAATTCCGGGAGTTTTTGCCATGTCCAGGTGTGTTTGCACACTAAAAGCAAAAAAAGCTGATTCGAACTCAGTACTTTCAGACTCCCGGAATACTCGTGCGAGGGCGCTCGCTACCGGAGGGGGCTTTCAGTGCAAACGAAAAATCCACATTCTAATGACATTTCAATAGGGCGAAAAATTCGTTTGAGACGAGAAATGTTGAAAATGTCTCAAAAACAATTAGGGCATCGCTTAGGCGTGACCTTCCAACAAATTCAAAAATATGAAAAAGGCTTCAATCGTGTAGGCGCAGGGCGCTTACAAGAAATTGCTGATATACTGGATATCTCTATTTTCTTTTTTTACTCCGATATTGCAACAAAAGAACATGTCTTGTTTCCTTATGAAGAAATGATCTCAAGCAAAGAAGAGCATATCCTTTTGAAAAGTTTTAGAGAACTCAAACCTAAACAACAAAAAGCAATCTTGTGTTTGATTGCTGAGAGATAAGAAACGCAGCTTTAAATTTTATTGTTCGTCTTCTGAAATTGCCTTATGAATAAGCACGTGGTTCTGGTTGTACAGTGATGTTTAAGAGGGGAACTCAAAACCTGAAAA
>NZ_JBHIML010000130.1:0-656 GCF_042194015.1 Bartonella sp. MU37NMGALS | reverse complement strand
CCTTGATAGGTCTCTATCATCTCGTGAAGAAGCTGTTGTTCTTTTTCTGTAAGATCTTTATCTTTGCTGCTTCGTTTCTTGACCATCTTTCCAACCACATAAATGGGCTCCCTGCTTGTTATGCTTCAAAATATCTCTTGCAAGGTTGGAACTGATGACCGCAACATCCTTATTATCTAAATAAATGGGCAACCAGCCACCACAAGAAACAGACCTATTTGCCGCGCACCCAACGAGAAAGTTCAGAGCGCACACCAGCATCACTTTTTTGATTAACTTCATTTTCCACCTCAAGCCGCGTTGTTGCTGTCTTTAAAGCATTCTCTGTTTGCTTTTGCCGTTCGCTTTGCTTGCCAAGGTGAAATGCCTTGGCTAAAGCCATAAAAAAAACGGCTAAAGCCGCTGTAAACATAAGAGAATATTTCTTTAGCCAAAAAATCATAAGCGTTGCTCCCGAAACCGCTTGGCGACAATCACTATGCCCGTTACAGCCGCTAAAACCATGATGCCTGCTAATGCCCATTGCACCGGTCCATTGCCTGCTAACAAGCCACCAAAACCAGAACAAGACCCTATAATCGGGGCAAGTGCTTCTATTTTAAGAAGTCCGGTTGCCGTTTTCGTTTCTACCCTTTGATAATTTGAAGAAACATAAG
>NZ_JBHIML010000129.1:0-658 GCF_042194015.1 Bartonella sp. MU37NMGALS | reverse complement strand
AAAAAAATACGAATTTATTGATGATTGTGAATATATCGATGGTCATTTCTTAACTCGAATTAGAGCCTTAAGAGATTTTGATGATGTCAAAAAAGGCGATTTAGGGGGGTATATTGAAAATGAAAGCAACTTATCTCATGAGGGCAATTGCTGGGTTTATAATAAAGCACGGGTCTTTCAAAATGCACGCGTCTTTGGAAATGCTAAAGTAAAAAGCTTTTTTGTTGATGTCTATGGTAATGCTCAAATTTATGGGAATGCTATTTTTGAAGGTATGACATTAAAGGACAATGCAAAGCTGTCTGGTAATGCGCATGCTAACAACGCCGTTGTAATTGAAGGCAATGCAAAAATTTATGATAACGCCCGTGTCACTGATCATGCTCATATTTCCGATAATGCTGTCATTTGTGATGATGCCCATGTCGGAGGCAATGCAAAAATAAGTGGCTCTGCTTACATTTGTGATGAATCACGTGTTTTTGATGATGCCGTTATTTGTGATGCTCTTATCTCTGGTTCTTCATATATTCATAGCAATGCCTCTTTAACAGCTAATGAAGATATCTGTGATGATGCATATCCTGAGTTTGGTAGCGAAGATGATTATTATCGTCATGAGTATTATGCTGATTTTGAAGGGTATTATGACGATGAT
>NZ_JBHIML010000013.1:0-37309 GCF_042194015.1 Bartonella sp. MU37NMGALS | reverse complement strand
TCTTCCCATGATCAACGTGACCAATCGTACCAATATTAACATGCGGTTTTGTTCGTTCAAACTTGCTCTTCGCCATCTGAGCTCTCCATTTTCCGTCCAAGCCAAGGACTAAGTTAAAAATTAATTACCAACCTGAAATTACGCGTATTTCTTTTGAATCTCCAAAGCAACAGCCGAAGGTACAGGCTCGTAATGATCAAACTGCATTGTATACTGTGCACGCCCCTGACTCATAGAGCGAAGGGTATTCACATAACCAAACATATTTGCCAAAGGAACCATTGCATTCACAACCGTTGCAATACCGCGCGCTTCAGTTCCCGAAATCTGTCCCCGACGAGAATTGAGATCACCAATAACATCACCAACATAATCATCTGGTGTAACAACTTCCACCTTCATGATCGGTTCAAGAAGCTGTGCCCCAGCCTTCTTTGCTCCATCACGAAAAGCTGCACGAGCAGCAATCTCAAAAGCCAAAACCGAAGAATCAACATCGTGATAGCCACCATCAATGAGAGTTGCTTTTACACCTAGCATAGGAAAGCCTGCAAGAGGACCTGACCCCATAACACTTTCAATCCCTTTTTGGACACCGGGAATATATTCTTTAGGAACAGCACCACCAACAATCTTCGACTCAAAAATAAAGTCATCACCATCATGAGGCTCAAAAATAATTTTCACACGAGCAAATTGACCGGCACCACCTGATTGTTTCTTATGCGTATAATCAATTTCCGCCATTTTAGTAATTGACTCACGATAAGCAACTTGAGGCTGCCCAACATTTGCTTCAACCTTAAATTCACGCCGCATACGGTCAACAATAATATCAAGATGAAGCTCACCCATTCCAGCTATAATAGTCTGACCAGACTCCTCATCCGATTTTACACGAAACGAAGGATCTTCGGCTGCCAGACGATTAAGAGCAATACCCATTTTTTCTTGATCTGCTTTTGTTTTCGGTTCAATTGCAATCTCAATAACGGGCTCTGGAAATTCCATCCGCTCCAAAATAACAGGCTTCAAAGGATCACAAAGAGTATCACCTGTTGTCGTCTCCTTAAGTCCTGCGAGAGCAACAATATCACCAGCAAAGGCTTCTTCAATATCCTCACGAGAATTTGAATGCATTTGAAGCATACGCCCCAAACGCTCTTTCTTCTTTTTCACAGTATTCTCAAGAGAAATACCTTTCTGAACTTTACCTGAGTAAATACGACAGAACGTCAACGAACCAACAAAAGGATCATTCATAATTTTAAAAGCAAGCATAGATAGTGGAGCATCATCTGAAGATTCGCGTGTCGTCTCAGTCTCAGTCTTCACATCAATACCACTAATTGCCGGAACATCAACTGGAGAAGGAAGATAAGAAACAACAGCATCCAAAAGCGGCTGAATTCCCTTGTTTTTAAAAGCCGTACCACAAAGAACCGGATGAAACTGAACTTCTACCGTCCCCCTACGAACGAGAGAAACAAGCTGCTCGTTGGTTGGCATAACACCTTCCAAATAAGCCTCTGTCGCAGCTTCATCAACCTCTACAGCCATCTCAATCAATTTCTCGCGATATTCTTCAGCTTTCTCCTTTAAATCAGAGGGAATTTCACTTATCACCGCCGAGGCACCAATAGAACCATCCCACTTTAAAGCCTTCATTTCTACAAGATCAACAACACCTTCAAAGTCATTTTCAGCACCAATCGGCAACTGTAAAACAAGCGCTTTAGCACCCAACCGAGAACCAACCATCTCCACACTACGATAGAAGTCAGCTCCTATTTTGTCCATTTTATTAACAAAAACCATACGAGGCACACGATATTTCTCAGCTTGCCGCCAAACAGTTTCCGTCTGAGGCTCCACACCAGCATTTGCATCCAACAAGGCTATCGCACCATCAAGAACACGCAAAGAGCGCTCAACTTCAATCGTAAAATCAACGTGCCCTGGCGTATCAATAATATTAAAGCGACGCTTCCGACCATCACGCCCTTCCCAAAACGTCGTTGTCGCAGCAGACGTAATCGTAATACCGCGCTCCTGCTCCTGCTCCATCCAATCCATCGTAGAAGCACCATCATGGGTCTCGCCAATTTTATGATTCTTACCCGTATAGAACAGAATACGTTCAGTCATCGTAGTCTTACCAGCATCAATATGCGCCATAATACCAAAATTACGATAATCTTCAATTTTATATTCGCGAGCCATTATATTTGCCTTAGTTTAAAACTTCTACCAGCGATAGTGAGAAAAAGCACGATTAGCCTCAGCCATACGATGAACATCTTCACGCTTTTTCACGGCAGAACCGCGATTATTAGCCGCATCCATCAGTTCACCAGATAAACGCTCAATCATCGTTGTCTCATTCCGACCACGTGCCGCAGCAATCAACCAACGAATAGCAAGAGCCTGACGACGATCAGGACGAACATCAATCGGAACTTGATAAGTAGCACCACCAACACGGCGTGAGCGAACCTCAATATGAGGAGCAACATTCTCTAAGGCCCGATGAAATAGAGCCACAGGATCTGTTTTTACTCTTTTTTCTACAGAATCGAGCGCACCATAAACAATACGCTCTGCAACTGATTTTTTACCATCAAACATAATGGCATTCATAAATTTCATAATAACCAAATCACCAAACTTAGGATCTGGGTTAATTTCACGCTTTTCTGCTCTATGACGACGGGACATTAGCTTTGTCTCTCAATATTATTTTGGACGCTTTGCGCCATACTTTGAACGACGCTGTTTACGATTCTTGACACCCTGCGTATCAAGCAAACCACGAATAATGTGATAACGAACTCCTGGCAAATCTTTCACACGACCACCACGAATCATCACAACAGAGTGCTCTTGAAGATTATGTCCCTCTCCAGGAATATAACCAATCACCTCAAATCCATTCGTCAAGCGAATCTTAGCAACTTTACGAAGAGCAGAATTAGGTTTCTTCGGCGTTGTTGTATAAACACGCGTACAAACACCACGCTTCTGTGGATTCGACTGCAGAGCAGGAACCTTATTACGTTTAACTGGCGCTACACGCGGCTTACGAATCAACTGGTTTACGGTAGGCATGCAACCTTCCTCTTTTCGATCTACATTCGTCTCACCCAATCGGGCTTTTCTATTTTCATTTCCATCCACTCCAATAGAATCGGAACAGATATCTAAGTCTACACACAAAATCGGGCACACCTGCAAATAACAGTTCACCCGACCACAAGCAGAGAAGGCAATAGCCTTTTGCACTAGCATTTGCTTTTAATCTTCTTAACACCTGTGAATAATCTTCCGGTTCATATCCAAAACACCTGATCACATCCACATCGGTTATGTCCATCTCTAATAGCGAGAACACTTACATTCGTCAAGAACTAAACAGCAGAAAGTTTTTAAAAATAAAAATAAATTAAATTTTAAAACTTTAAATTTGCTTTTACCGCTACTCTTGATAAATCAATTTACCATAGTAATATCCCTATAAATAAAAGAAGCAGCAATGTGACTGTAATAAAACATGAATGCAGTAAATTAAATTGAATTACATGCTTGATATCTAATGATGAGCGCCATGAAAATAGTAACGTGGAATATTGCTGGAATAAAAGCACGACATGAAACATTATGTCAATGGCTGCAGCAAAGCCAGCCGGACATAGTCTGTTTACAGGAAATTAAAAGTATTGATGAAAATTTTCCACGCGATGCAATTGAAAATTTAGGTTACCACATAGAAACACACGGACAAAAAAGTTTTAATGGTGTTGCGATTCTCTCTAAAAAAACACCGGATGAAGTGATCCGTCGATTACCAGGCAATGATAATGATGAGCAAACACGTTACATTGAAGCTGTTTATTCAACAAACAAAGGTGTTGTTCGTGTTGCATCTCTCTATTTACCAAATGGGAATCCTATTGAGAGTGAAAAATATTCCTATAAAATAGAATGGATGGAAAGATTATATACACATGCAAAATCATTGCTTGCGTATGAAGAACCCCTTATTCTAGCAGGTGATTATAATGTCATCCCCGCTCCATTAGATGCAAAAAAACCTCAAGAATGGTGTCAAGATGCCTTATTTCTTCAAGAAACAAGAAAAGTATTTCAACGTATTCTTAATTTAGGTCTTTACGATGCTATCCGGAATGTCACCGATACTCCCTCCTTCAGTTTTTGGGATTTTCAGGCGGGTGCTTGGCCTAAGAATAATGGGATTCGCATTGATCATTTATTATTATCACCAGAAGCTGTTGATCAACTTATTTGCGCTCATAGTCAAACAGAAGTAAGGGGATATCAAAAACCGTCCGACCACGTTCCCGTTTGGATTCACCTTAATATCAATTAAGAAAGTCCAACCCCCATTATGAAACACCAAAAAAATTCCACTCAAACATAATAACTATGCTACACCATGTAAACAGTATATCTTAAACAGCTAAAGTAAAGATAAATGAATGGAGGACATAAATGAAGAAATCATTATTAATGTTTATTGCAGCGACGGCCATTGGTTTCACAAGCGTCGCGCATGCTGAACATGATACTCTTGAAAAAATAAAACGAACAGGGGAAATTACTTTAGGTGTCCGTGAATCATCTGGTTTAGGCTACGCCCTTGGTAATAATAAATATGTAGGTTTTCATACAGAAATGGCAGAACGTATCATTGATGATATCTCAACAAAAATTGGTAAACCAATTAAAATTCATTATCTTCCCATCACTTCTCAAAATAGAATTCCTCTCTTAAAAAATAAAACCTATGATTTTGAGTGCGGCTCAACAACAAATGATATTGCCCGCAGTAAAGAAGCAGCATTTGCTTATACGACATACATTGAAGAGGTCCGGATTGCTGTAAAGAAAAACTCTAACATTAAATCTCTTGACGATTTAAATGGAAAAACAGTCGCAACGACCACCGGTACAACATCTGTTCAACTTATTCGTAAAAACAAACGTGCAAAAAACATTCAGTTTAAAGTTTTAAAGGGGAAAGATCACGGAGATAGTTTTTTATTATTAGAATCTGGTAAGGCAGATGCTTTTGTTATGGATGCTTCAATTCTTGCTGGACATATTGCTAAATCAAAGAATCCATCTGATTATGTCATTCTTGATACTGTACTTTCAGTCGAACCTATCGCCTGTATGCTCAGATTAAATGACAAAAAATTTGAACAAACAATCAACGATAGTATCGTACGTCAGATTAAAGATGAATCACTTGAAAAGCTTTACAATAAGTGGTTTATGAAACCGATTCCACCTGCTAACACTGTTATGAACCTTCCCTTGTCAAAACAAACAAGATATGCTTGGGATCACCCAAATAATAAGCCTCGAGAAAGCTACACAGAGAAAGATTTATAAAATTTAATAAAGAAGAACCACACTCTTTAAAAATTGAGTGTGGTTTATATTTTAATTCACTTTTTAATAAATTTAGCCTATGTAGATGCGCTTAATTTATTGTCCTATTTGTGAATGACTAATTTGAGGGAATATCAATTAATGGACTTTTCTTTCCTTTGTAGAGATGACCTTACCCAAACACTGGTAACAGGATGCATGGGAACTCCCGGCGTAAGTCATACCTATTTAGATACACTTCTCGATGGCTTAAAAAATACGGTTATATTGTCTATCACTTCACTTATCTTAGCTGTATTGTGTGGTGTTATTATAGGAACAATGCGCACTTTACCCAAAACATCGATAATCAATTATATATTTCGCACTATCGGTGCTATTTGGGTAGAGATTATGCGTAATATTCCCCTCCTTGTACAAGTATTTTTGTGGTATTTTGTTGTTCCTAAGATTTATCCACCAGCAATGAAATTTTCCCCTATTCTCTTAATAACATGCGCATTAGGATTCTTTACATCTGCACGCATTGCAGAACAGGTTCGTTCAGGCATTGAAGCGATTCCTTCTGGACAACATTATGCTGCTATGGCAATGGGGTTTACAACTTATCAAAGTTATCGCTATATAATACTACCACGTGCTATACGTACAATTATGCCGCCTCTTACTTCAGAAGCAATGGGCATTGTAAAAAATTCATCTATAGCATTCGCCGTTTCAATAAACGAGCTCATGCAATTTCAATACCAAGCAATTGAAGAGGTCAGCCATGTTTACGAAAACTATTTGCTTGTTACGATTCTTTATATTCTAATAGCCTTATTCGTATTCATTGTGATGACCGTCATTGAACAAATACTCAAAATTCCTAATTTTCAAACAAAGGGAAATTGAAAATGATGAATTTCATAAGCTCTCAGTTTGGACTTTATTTTCCTTTCAATTTTTCCGACTTTGATTTTTCCTTTTTTACCTTTGATGTATTTCGTTCTTACATTTTATCAGGTTTGCTCTTTAGCGTTTTTCTAACTCTTTTTGCAACGGTATTGGGGTTTGTTTTCGGCACCCTTTTAGCAATGATGCGCCTTTCTTCCATAAAACTTCTTTCTTGGTTTGCAATCGTTTACATAACAGCTATGCGTTCAATACCACTTGTGATGGTTATCTTATGGTTTTTCGTGCTTTTGCCTTTTTTAACCGGTACATCCATCGGTGCAAATAAATCAGCACTCATTACCTTTACCGCATTTGAAACGGCTTATTTTGCAGAAATTATGCGTGCTGGCATAAACTCAGTTTCGCAAGGACAAAAATATGCGGGACAAGCTCTCGGAATGACATATTGGCAAAGTATGTACATTGTCATTCTTCCTCAAGCCTTTAGGGACATGCTACCAGTTTTTTTAACACAAGTTATTATCCTTTTTCAGGATACAACCCTTGTTTATGCAATCAGTGGCAACAGTCTTTTAAATGGTTTTGATATTGCTGCTAATAATTTTGGTGTAAAGCAAGAAGCTTATATCTTAGCAGCTGTTTTCTATTTTGTTATCTGTTTTACACTGTCACAAATAGTTTTGTATTTACAAAAAAAAGTATCCATTATTCGCTAATAGGAAAAAAAATGTCTACTCATATGATCGAAATAAAAAATGTTTCTAATTGGTATGGCGAAATTAACGTCCTTAAAAACTGTACAACCAACATTAATAAAGGAGAGGTCGTTGTCGTTTGTGGTCCATCAGGATCAGGAAAGTCAACACTCATTAAAACTATTAACGCTCTCGTTCCTTTTCAAAAAGGTGAAATTTGGATTAACGGAGTACCAGTTCATTCAAAAAAAACGAATCTGCCTAAATTGCGAAGTCAGGTGGGAATGGTATTTCAACACTTCGAGCTTTTCCCCCATTTATCTGTCACAGAAAATTTGACAATTGCGCAAATCAAAGTCCTAAAACGAAGCAAAAAAGAAGCACTTGAACGTGGATTGTTGTATCTTGAACGCGTTGGGCTGATTGAACACAAAGATAAATATCCTGGTCAACTTTCTGGAGGGCAACAACAACGTGTTGCTATTGCACGTGCCTTAACTATGGATCCACTTGTCATGCTTTTTGATGAACCAACATCTGCTCTAGATCCTGAAATGGTAGGTGAAGTGCTCGATGTCATGATTAGCTTAGCAGAAGAAGGTATGACGATGATTTGTGTAACCCATGAAATGGGATTTGCACAAAAAGTCTCGGAGCGTGTTATTTTCATAGATCAAGGAACAATTCTTGAAGACTGTTCATCTAAAGAGTTCTTTTCTGATCCACAAGCGAGAACACCAAGAACGCAAGAATTTTTGTCTAAAATCTTAAGTCATTAGCCGTTATATTATCACAAAAAGCTATCTCTACTGTAAACTTAGACACAAGACAGTAGAGTTTAATAACGGATGAGAGAATGTAAAAATATTACAATCAGATGTTTAAAAACTGTTATTTTTTAAAATATCAGCAACCAGTGAAATTGCTGTACGTCTCTCAAATTCATTACAAAGAGCAAAAGCCTGTTCTTGCAAAGGGCGAATCCAATTTCTGTCTTTTACATTAGCTTTTTCATAGGCAGCAGTTAACAATGCTGCCCCACGGACAATTTTTCCTTCTTGAAGCAGCATATTTCCAAGCATTGCTTGGGCGGAAGGATTTCCTTTTTTTGCTGAAAGTTGAAACCATCGTGCTGCTTGTATAAGATTCTTCTCCCTTCCCTCTCCCTTTAAAAATATTTTTCCTAAATGATACTGAGCTTTAGAATTTCCATAGTTCACCGCAGCCTGCATATAAAGATGAGCAGCATAAGAAGGATCAGGTTTCACAGGTGATTGAGGAATACCTTTTTTTATATATCCCGCAAGTTTAACCAATGCATCAGAAACATAACTTTCATCCTCTGAACCAAGATCAGCACCTTTTTCAATAATATATGCAAAAAAATAATATGCCTTATAATCATTTTTAGGGACACCATCACCGTTTGCATAGATAGAGCCAAGTTTCCAATTTGCACCAATATGGCCCTTCTTAGCCGCGCAACGTAATGCTGCAATAGCCTGATTTATATGCCCATCTTTATAAGCAGACATACCATGTTTTAAAAAATAAAACGAACCATCATTCGCTTCTTGCAAGCTATTGACATCTATTGCATAAACAGTCGAAAAAAATCCCCCTAAAATCACAACAATAGTGGCTTTTTTCCATATCTGAAACCTATTAACCATTTCCCCCCTATCTCAATTTTAATGATTATATCTGTTACAAATTTCTTTGTAGATATTTAAACCCTTTTTCTTAGTAAAAAGCACACGCGATTTCAAAATAAAAATTTTAAAAGAAAAGATCAATAAATAAAAACCATCCAAAATGTTCGATAAAATTAAGTATCCATTTTTATATATAACAAATTGATTTTTAAATATAAATCATTATCCTATATTTTGTAACACCTCCTTTAACATTCTAGGATTTATTGATTTTAAAATTTTATACGTATAAGTAAAAATCGCTCAATAAAATAACGTGCATTAAACAGCAACTTGAGAACGAAGAGAATACATGATGAATGGTAAGCATTTAAGTATAAAAAACAATACGAAAGATAGATAAATATAATGATGATCGTTAACTTATAACTTCACAACTGCCTTACCACCTTAAAGATGAAGTTTTTTGCCACCGTCAATCTATAAACAATACAGCTTTTTGCTTAACAGATTCCACCTAACATCATTTCACATGGAATTACTTCATACTTTATACACAAGCCCTACCTCAGAATACTCACCACTACATACAACAAAAATACCACATGTGTAATTTTACATGCCTTATATTGCTACTCTAAATGATGATGTTTTACAGTAATAAAACAACGTACTGATTTATAATGATAATTTACTTTTTTGCATATTGAATGAGTCCCTCGAATATCGTAAGATTCTCTTATTCAAAACCTGTTCCATGTTGAATCAATCAAAACCATCCGCTTGCACATTACAAGCAGAGAGAGCTATGTGGATAAAAACTCTGTGTAAGAAAGAACTAACAATGCCTCTCATGAACGGTCTTAAGTGCCAAGTCCTTGTCCGGATTGGGGCGGGATAGCGCCACAGCGCTTGTTACTTTACAAGCGTAAAGAAGGGGAGCTCAATAGATTTACCGTTATACTATTCATGATCTCCGTCATGAGATAGGCTTGGGTACCTTAAAAGATGTTTTTTTAATGATAAACAGAAAACAATGGATTTCAGTAGAGATTTTATGATCGTTCATGAAAAACTAACAAAAGAAAAAGTCTCTTTAAAGAAGATCTATACCAAACCTAATGGTATGAAATCATCCACAAAAAAGTAAAAAGTTGAAATCAATCCAACCGCTCTAAAGCAACAAATATCTTCTTCTGCGCTGCACGCAGTTCTACAACCCTGTTCCGTTCACGCTCAACAATTTCTGCTTTCGCATTTGCTATAAATTTGGGGTTGTTTAACTTAAGCGATATTTTCTCAATATCTTGTTCAATTTTACTGACATCTTTCCTCAAACGAACACGTTCAGCCTCCAAATCGATCAACTGTCCTAATGGTAAACAAAAAACAGCCTCTCCCAAAATCATTTGTGCCGACACTTCCGGAACTTTATCAGAGAAATCAATAACTTCAATACGCGCTAATTTTTTAAGAAGTGCATCATAACGCTTCACACGCTCTCGCGTTACTTCCCCTCCTTCAACAACAACAAGAGGTGCTTGTGTTGCCACTGGAATATTCATTTCAAAACGTACAGACCGAATCCCTGTAACGACATCAATAAGCCAATTAATATCATCAGCAGCTTCTTCATCTATCAATGTTTCCTCTGGCCATTTTGTCAATGCGAGCATATCCTCACGCTTGATGGCTTGCGTTTCTGTAAGAGACCACAACTCTTCCGTCATATGAGGCATAAAAGGATGAAGAAGTTTATAAACTTCATCTAAAACCCAAGCAGTACAAGCTTGAACCTCATTTTTAGCATCTTCATTTTCCCCCTGAAAAATAGGTTTGAGAAGCTCCAAATACCAATCACATAATGTATTCCAAACGAAACGGTAAAGTGTGGCAGCAGACTCATTAAATTTATAGTGTTCAATACCAGTCGTCACTGCTGAAATCGTTTTAGATAACTCTGTTAAAATCCAACGATTAAGCGCCAATTTTGCTTGTTCTGGCTTAAAAGTTGGATCATGCTTCACACCATTCATCTGTGCAAATCGGGTAGCATTCCACAATTTCGTAGCAAAATTACGATAACCAGCAATACGAGAAGCGTCAAGTTTTACATCACGACCTTGTGCTGCCATAATAGCTAAAGTAAATCGAAGTGCATCAGCACTATATTGATCAATAAGCTCTAAGGGATCAATAATATTTCCCTTTGATTTTGACATCTTCGCACCCTTTTGATCCCGAACAAGAGCGTGCACATAGACCGTTGGAAAAGGAACGTCACCCATAAAGTGAAGTCCCATCATCATCATACGAGCAACCCAGAAAAAAATAATATCAAATCCTGTCACAGACAAAGATGTTGGGTAAAAAGTAGATAATTCAGTCGTTTTATTTGGCCATCCTAATGTTGAAAAAGGCCAGAGAGCTGATGAAAACCAAGTATCTAAAACATCCGGATCACGGATTAATTCAACAACCTCACCATAATGAGCATAAGCTGAATCTAAAGCCTCTTTTTCACTTTTTTCAACAAAAACCGTCCCATCAGGACCATACCAAGCAGGAATCTGATGTCCCCACCACAATTGGCGAGAAATGCACCAAGGTTGAATATTTTCCATCCAATTGAAGTAAGTCTTTTTCCAGCTATCAGGAACGAACCGCGTTTTGCCTTGTTGAACAGCCTCTATCGCTGGCTTTGCTAATTCAGCAGCATGAACATACCATTGATCTGTCAAAAACGGCTCAATAAGAACACCACTGCGATCTCCATGAGGAACCATATGGGTATGATCATCAACAGAGGCTAAATATCCCTGTTCTTCCATCAAAGAAACAATCTTCTGGCGCGCAACAAAACGATCAGATTTATCGAGATTTTCTACTAACATTTTTAATTCATCTGACAAAATCAAACCATCAAAAAAGGCTTCATTTTCACGGAGAAAAATCTCGGCTTTTTGGGTAAAAATATTGATCAAGCGTAAATGATTACGCTGTCCTACTTCAAAGTCATTAAAGTCATGAGCTGGTGTGATTTTTACAGCACCACTTCCAGCTTCAGGATCAGCATGCGTATCACCAACAATTAATAACCTACGACCAACAAGTGGCAAAAGAGCATTTTTACCGATAAGATTTTTATAACGCTCATCTTCAGGATTAACAGCAATTCCTGTATCACCAAGCATTGTTTCTGGTCGTGTTGTCGCCACTGTTATAAAAGTTGTCGCATCATTTGGATCAAAAATTTTACCCTCAAGTGGATATCTAAAGTGCCACAAATGTCCTTGAACTTCTTTTTGCTCAACTTCAAGATCTGAAATAGCTGTCAACAATTTAGGATCCCAATTGACGAGGCGCTTATCCCTATATATCAACCCTTGCTTATAAAGCGTGACAAAGACTTCACGAACTGCCTGCGACAACCCCTCATCCATTGTAAACCGCTCACGCGACCAATCACATGAAACCCCAAGGCGACGCAACTGGTTTGAAATAACGCCTCCAGTTTCATAACGCCACTCCCAAATACGCTCAATAAACTTTTCTCTCCCCATTTCTTGACGCGTTGGCTCTTGGCGTTCTGCAAGTTGACGCTCTACAACCATTTGTGTAGCAATCCCAGCATGATCCATACCAGGCTGCCACAAGACGTTTCTGCCACGCATCCGCTGAAATCTAACTATTATATCTTGAATTGTCGTATTGAGCGCGTGCCCCATATGAAGTGAACCCGTAACATTAGGAGGTGGAAGCATAACGCAAAAAGGTTCTGCACCGCTTTTAGAACCAGCTCCCACTTTAAAGGCCCCACGAGTCTCCCATCTCTTTGCAACCCGTTGCTCTATAGAGGCAGCATCATAGTTTTTTTCTAACATTCTATCCATCCATAACGCCGCTGAAAAACACAATACATGATCAAATCCCGATCAAAAACCCGTGATTTTCAGCCATTCACTAGAGAGCTCGCAAAATCGCAAACAAAATTCTCATAAAATGAAAAACATAAAAATAATTAAGATGATTTTTTAATCGCTTTCACAATCTCTTCACGCAAAATATCTTCCAGCAAAATAGGCAATTTAGACTGTAACCATTCTGCTATAGCCGGACGCAACACATCCTTTGCAATCTTTTCTGCAGAAGAAATACAATATGCAGACAATTCCACATGACCATCCCCTCTAGCTTCTGACTGTGATTTCCTTATCTCATCTTCATATTCTTTTGCTTTATAAACAGAATTCCGTTCTTCAGAAGAAAGCTTCATCTTTTGCATATCCATACCAACTGTATTATTCTCTGCCTCTATATCCTCTTTCTCTTGCGTTATCTTCCCCCCTTGATTTTCAGAAGAAAGACCAATACGATCAGCTAAAGCTTTCATAGCATCATCAACCGATAAGGTTGTATCATAAATACCTCCTGATGCAGCTTCTGAACGACCTTCCGAAGCATTCACTGCAACATCTTCATTTAAAAAGTGATCAGATTGAACCGCATTTTCTTCGATTATTTCACGAATAGATGTTAAAATTTCATCCATACTTGGCTCACGTAAAACGCTTGAACTCTGTACCATACTTTACAACCTCTCAAAGACGCAACAACAAATAGAATCATACTTTCAGTGTATGCAAAAGAATCATAAGATCAACATGCCTCCCGGGATATTTTCAAATATGCTTGTCATAAAGAGGGCGCTACACACAATTTTCTACACTTATAAAAATAACATCTCACCGTTCTATTTTTAAACATACTCAACTATTGATTTACCAATCTTTTAAAAACTAAAATAATTTAAGATTAAAGAAATACTTTTATGCATTATCGGATATATTTAATTGTTTTTAAACCTAAATAATTTGCAGTCAATCTACCAATAGAAGATTGAACACTATAGCTTGCCACAACAGCATTACGCTCCGCCATTGCAAGCGCAATCTGAGCATTAATCAATTGAGTACGAGAATTTAAAACATCCAGCGTCGTTGCTTGCCCTACGCGATTTTCTTGAACACGGCCTTTCAGAGCAATTTCAGCAGCACGAACACTTTCACGGTAAGCAAGAACAGATGAGCGTGCGCCCTCCAACTGAAACCAAGCAGAAGTAAGTACTTGCCTAGTATTACTATGCGCCAAATCGAGTTGAAGCTGCGCCTGTCCAAGCTGTTCCCTTGATTGACGAATTTGCGCAGACGTACGCCCTCCTTCAAAGATTGGGACACTTACTGACAATCCTATTGATTTAGAAACTCCATCCTCTCCAGCACCGCTGTAGATTCGATTATAAGATGCTGTTGCAGAAAAATCAACTTTAGGGAGCAATGCTCCTTCTTTCGCCTTTACATTGTAAACACTCGCATCGACTAAATATTTAGCATAAAGGATTGCTGGATGCATCACAACGCTCATTTGGTAAGCCATATCAAGGTTGACGGGAAAATCTTTGGCTACGGGTGGGCGTTTTAACTTTTCAGGATCAGAACCAATAACTTGTCGATACACTGCCTCTGCTGCTTTTACATCAGCACGAGCAAGACTCAGCTCTGAAACAGCCACAGAACGTGCAGCTTGAGCTTGAGCAAGATCAACATGCCCTCCTTCACCCACATCAAATTTTGCTTTATTGGAACGAACTTGTTCTTCAAGAGCTGCCAAATTTTCTCTCCGAAGATCGGCAACACGACGTGCGTGATAGACATTAGCATAAGCGGTCACTGTCTCCAGAAACGTATTTTGTTCAACATTACGAAGATATTCACGCTGAGCCTGCAACTTAATTTGAGCTGAAGAAAAGATATTTTGCGTGATAAAACCATCAAATAATCTTTGATTTAATCTCACGCCTATAGATCCAGAAGTGACATAAGGACCTGTAAAAGACTTATTCCGACCATAGTTCCCAACCCCCTCAACTTGTGGCAATAACCCTGATCGCGCAATGACAACATCATCACTGGATATACGGACAGCTGCACGTTCACTATTCAACTTAGCATTATGCTTATAAGCCTTAGAAAAGGCATCCATCAATGTTTCAGCACAAACAGTATCTGATAGTAAAATACTCAACCCCAGTAATAAAGACACCTGAAACTTTTTGTTTACTCTAAACACAATACACACAATAACAAACCCCAAATAAATTACGAAATTATCTTTTATTCACAAAACAAACAAGCACTAAAACACAAAACCAGGTGTTTTTAAAAAGCAAGGAAGAGGCTTTACAGCGAGGTTAAAAGCACGACGTGCCGAAATGATCCCATCTTCTTTTATATAGATTTGTGCAACAGCAGCATTTCCGTACCCTTCAACCACAACAAGACGTCCACAGTCTTTCATTTGATCAAAGATACCTTGTGGAATAAAATCAACAGATCCCTCAATGAAAATCACATCATAAGGTCCCTCAACGGCATATCCTTGCTCTAATGGACCATGAACGACAACCACATTATCACATTGATTACGTTCTAAAGCTTCAAGAGCACGTTCAAAAAGAGATTTATTACTTTCCAACGCAATCACAGACCCTGCAAGTTTTGCAAGCAACGCTGCACAATAACCACTATTTGCACCAATATCTAAAACAACATCTGATGATTTTACAGCGGCAAGCTGTAGTAATTTCGCTAGAGATGCAGGTTTCATCAAATAGCGTGCAGGAACCCCATCTTGTACTGGACATAGAACAATGTCGGTATCAAGATAACTTAATACTTTCATATCTTCCGATACAAAATCTTCACGAGATACCGTTAAAAACGCTTCAAGAACTGATAAATCCGTTACATCAACTGTACGAATTTGATTGTCAACCATTTTGCGACGAAGCTCAGCAAAATCTGCAACCATAACGAATATTTTCTCCTAACCTACAAAAAACAAACAAAACAGCGACAAAGATGGACGAAGATCTCTTAAACTATGAGCGTTACGAAAAAGGGTGCTCCAGTCAACAATTAGATTTTAACTGTATGATCTCTCATAAAAAAAATGTCTTCACAACTATAGAGGGAAATAATCTATTTTCCTATACCTCATCTCCCCTAAAAGCCGTTTCGTTTAAAATCGGCTGGAGGCCTCGCCCGGAATCGAACCGGGATACAAGGATTTGCAGTCCTCTGCGTAACCATTCCGCCACGAGGCCTCGTCAACAAACATAAAGGTTTCAATAAGGGAAGGCAACGCATCCGTCAAGGTGTAGAAATCTTCTCTCGCCTTTTTTCCTCTTATTACACAATTTATCATATTTTTTTAAAAAAAGTAATTTTATCCTTTGCAAATCAGTATTGCTTTGCTATAGCCTTTTCAACTAAATGATTGGGCACCATTCCCCGGTAGCTCAGCGGTAGAGCAACCGGCTGTTAACCGGTTGGTCGCTGGTTCGAATCCGGCCCGGGGAGCCACATTCTTTTCTATCACAAATAACTTATTGATTTTCCGTATGTTTTTTACAGTGAGGGATTCGTTAATAAAAGCTATGGAATAAGGTTTTTACAATAAAGTAGAAACGCAATATCCTACGGGATGTATTTTTTTCAATGAACGCAAAAAACCATTGATTCATTTTAAAATAGCACAAATAAGATTACTTTTTTCAAACTACCGCGCCTTTATCAGAGAGCGCTGCAATTATTTGCACATTATAAAATAGGGCTTCTTTCACGAGAAGGAATTATTAAGCGCCATCAGCAATGAAAAAAATCTCATATAATTTTTTGTCCAAGGAAAAATGATTTGTACTCCATAAAGCAATTAAACTTAAAAACCTGCTCATGAAGCAATCATTTTGAAAAATGGAAGAAACAAGAATCAGGGAATATATTATCTCCATATATCCCACATAACCTCCTCCCCATCCTAAAAGCAAAAAACATCAAACAAGTCTGTAAACATTCCGGCGTCTTATCTAACAGGTTGTTCCTCCTGCTAACCACTTCAACGCTTTACAAACAACCTTGCCCTGGATATTTCATCCCACTGTCATAAAACATTTAATACATAAAGTCTTATCGGCTTTAAATTGTTAAGAATCCTGAGAAAGCCTTCAGAAATCATGACATTCTTGCTATTGTATTATGCAGTCACACGCTTTTCTAAAGAGATATCTCTTAAATTTCCCCCAAGCCCATTTCACAATAACTCCCGCAAATGATATAAAATGAAATCGATTAATCATCCCATCTTTATTTATAATAAAAGCCATACCATCATACTATTTTCCAACTCTCAATCTTAGCAATACCCCTCGCCTTTGAAAGAGTTTATAAGTATCATTTTATTTATTTCTCAAATGTTTATCTATACGATAATTTCACATATAACGTGCAAATGAATACTTTTGATTGATCCACATAAATAGCTTAAAAATGAAAAATTTTTACGATATAATGAATTATTTATATATAAAACAATGGCTTATTATTAGAAATCAATTTTTAAAATTAAAAGTTATCATTAAAGATAAAATACATCTTTTAAAAAATAATTTTATATAAATAAAATCTATTTTCATTCCCATTTTAAAAATGGAAATAAAGAAAATAAATAATCGCCTCTACAATAATAATTTCTTTTTAAAAGATTTTTAAATAATCCAAACACTTAGAGGTTTTCATTTTTTAGAAATGAAAACCTCTAAAAGACCTTCTTATTTTGGCAAGAGTATTTTATACCTCTTTTCAATTGAGAATAAATCAACAAAAGTAAAAAATCTCCAGTACATAATCTTTTTTCAAGACTTTATCTAGGCAGCCTTCTTAACTGATTTTCGAAAACGAAAAGGCTTTGCACGCTTTGCCACCGCTTTTGCTTTTTTATGCCTCTCATTTGGAGATGAAGAATTCTTTCGCTGCAACTGTGCGGCATCATCTTTTCGACCTAAAAACTGTTTTTGACGTTTAGATTTTTTAAAACGGCGTTCCTTATCGTTTTCTTTTTCTCTACTTTCTGGCAAAATTGGCTTTTCTGGAAACACTGCAAATTGTTCTGGAACTGACTCAACCGCCAATTTCATACGAATCAAGCGCTCTATAGCACGCAACCGTTCCCTTTCTATCTTCTCATCAAAAAGTGTAAGTGCTTCGCCAGATGCACCATTACGTCCTGTACGACCAATACGATGTACATAACTTTCAGCTTCATCTGGTAAGTCATAATTAATAACGTGGCTTATCCCTGGTATATCAATACCGCGTGCAGCAATATCTGTTGCCACAAGGATCCGCACAGATCTTTCACGAAAAGCTTTTAAAGCAGACTGGCGAGCACCTTGTGATTTATTCCCATGAATTGTTGCGACTGAATACCCTATCTTTGCCAAACTACGTGTAACAGAATCAGCCCCATGTTTAGTTCGGGTAAAAACAATAACCGAATTAAAAGCTGGATTTGTCAAAAGTTTACTTAAAACATTCTTTTTTTCATTCGTAGGAACACAATATAATTTTTGGCAAATCTCTACAGCCGTAGTACCTTGAGGAACAACTTCAATTTTAACAGGATCATTGAGTAAACATTTTGCAAGCACAGCAATTTCCCTCGGCATTGTTGCAGAAAAGAGTGCTGTCTGACGCTCTTGATGCAAAAGCTTTGCAATTTGCTTGACATCATGAATAAACCCCATGTCCAACATACGATCTGCTTCATCCAAAATCAAAAAACGAGATTGGGAAAGATCAACACACTTTTCACCAACAAGATCTCTCAAACGCCCTGGAGTCGCTATCAAAACATCCACACCTGCTTCCATACGTTTAATTTGTTTTAAACGTGATACGCCCCCAAAAATAAGACATGTTGAAAGATGAGCTCCCTTCGCCACAGTGCGAATCGTTTCATCAATCTGGACAGCAAGTTCACGCGTTGGAGCTAAAATCAAAGCGCGTGCAGTTTTAGGACAGCGTTTATCACCCAAAGCCAAAATCTGACTTAAAATAGGTAAACCAAAAGCCAAGGTTTTTCCAGAACCTGTCTGAGCAACACCTAAAATATCGTGTCCTTTCAACATTACTGGAATAGCTTGTTCTTGTATAGGTTTAGGTTTACTCATCCCAGCAATGAGTAAATTTTTAATCAAAAGAGTAGGCAAACCTAACTTTGTAAAAACATTTTCTTCTTTTATAGGCAAAATACAATCTTTCCTCAGCTGAAGAACTCAAAACAAGTAACCAACTGAACTCTCCACTCAAGAATCCGCGCAAGAGAAATCCCTGACATTTTAAATGAAGCAACGCTTTAAAAGCGGCCTGCGCAGCTCATGAGCACCTTGAAATCAAGATAAAGGCGTATAAACTTCACTTTAGAAAAAGCCAACAAACCAGCCTAAATGCCTTCACCCCCATTATCCCTGGATTATGATAAAAAAGCAAGAACTTTACGAAATACATTTATCATGAATAAAAAACAATATTTAGATCGTTTACTTTTTAATGATTGTGTCCATCGGTAAATGTACCTTGATAAAATCAGGATAAATCTCGAGAAAAACTGGATTTTGTAAAGTTTTTTGACCGCCATAAATTAAATACCATTGGGTTTTATCAAAAATCGCCAAAGTTTTATATCGAATGATGCGATCCTTCATCTCAAGAACTGTTGGAATTAAAGCATACAAAGTCCCGTTATCAGTTTGTAAATACTCTATATTTTCTTTATCTAAATAATAAGCACCAGAAGGCAAATCCTCAAATTTCCTATGCAACTGTTGAAGAAAATCACTACGTAAAGCACTCTCTGTTGTATTCAATCGATGTGCCATCTCTTTATAAAGTCGCTCAGGCATATAATGAGAAATAGGCGCAAAATCCCTGTTTTTTATAGCATTATTGACATCAACAACAACTTTTGAAAGTTCAGCTTTTTGTATTATTGTGGGCTGAGATGCTAAACTCTGTTGATTAACAATCAAAAAGAAAAACAGACTCAGCAGCAAATAAAAAATAGGTTTCATCATTATGCTTCTTGTTTTAGTAAAATTTCAGTTTCTCAAATAACGAAATCAAATAATGTTTGATCATCAGTAATATCACGATAACGCCAACCTAACGCTTGAAATTTTTCCTCTAAAAGACAAAAATTACCGTATTTTTTTGTTTCAATCGCAACCAATACAGAACCAAAGTTTCTCGCTGATTTTTTAAGATATTCAAAACGTACGATATCATCATCTGGTGATAATGTGGAAAGAAAATGACGCAATGCACCAGGATGTTGCGGAAAACTAAAAATAAAATATTTTCTCAACCCTTGGAAACGTAAAGAACGCTCTTTAATTTCTGGTAAACGCTCAAAATCAAAATTACCTCCTGAAATAACGAGAAGAATTTTTTTCCCCTTTAACTCTTGAGGAGGAATACTGTTAAGCGCGTCAATCGATAAAGCACCAGCCGGTTCAAGGACCACACCTTCAACATTAAGCATTTCAACCATCGTAGAACAAACACGATTTTCAGGAACCGTAATGACAGAATCAGGGGAAAATTTCTTTAGAATTGTATAGTTTAGCGCACCAATTTCAGCCACAGCAGCACCATCTACAAAAGTGTCAATATTTTCAAGCTTGACGCGTTTTCCACTCTCCAAACAAGCAAGCAAACTTGCAGCTCTTTGCGGCTCAACAAAACGAAGCTTTGTTTTCCAACCATATTCATGTAAAAACTTGCTCACTCCACTTGCCAAACCACCACCCCCTACCGGCACAATCATTAAATCTGGCTCACTTTCTCCATTGAGTTTTTTCCATTGTAAAGCAGCTTCACAGAGCACTGTTGCCTGCCCCGTAATAATGCGAATATCATCAAAAGGTGGAGCCATTACACCACCGCTCTCCACAACAAAGGATTGCGCAGCTTCATAACATTGATCAAATGTTTCACCAATTAAACGAATATCAATGAATTCTTTACCAAAAATACGTGTTTTCTCAATTTTTTGTTGTGGCGTTGTTATAGGCATAAAAATCATGCCTTTACGTTTAAAATAACGACAAACAAAAGAAACCCCTTGCGCGTGATTCCCCGCTGAAGCACAAACAAATGCAGAATCTGGTGGTAGACTGCTAAGCATTTCTGAAACAAAATTGAAAGCACCCCGAATCTTATAAGACCGCACCGGTGTTAAATCTTCACGCTTTAAATAAATTTCTGCATCATACTTTTGACTAAGAAAATCATTTCTTTGAAGTGGTGTTTCAGCAAACACGTGATGCAATCCCACCATAGCTTTTGTGACGTCTTGAATAAATTGACTCATAACACTAATCATTTCATGCTTTATTTACATTATAAAAGCTTTTTCTAGCGATAAAGAAAACTATTGTCAGTCAAAATTTCACTAAAAAAATGAAAAATGTTTCTTTTGTCATTAATTCTTGATTCAATAAAAGATATAGCTTATGAGAGAACTCTCATCGCGGACGTGATGAAAACGGTAAACATAGCAGACTTAAAATCTGCCGGTCGAAGACCTTGCGGGTTCAAGTCCCGCCGTCCGCACCAGAATACTTTAATTTCCCTTATTTCCCAATGATTTATTAAAAATCAATAAAAATCAAACCACCCTCTCAACCACCTTTCGCAACGCCATTATAACGCTATCAGACGGCACCACGATGATGCTAAAATACGAATCATTGCTGCTTTTTGAAGTACCTTTTTAGCACTTTGAACTCCTCCTCATCTTTTAGGGTGGAGAGGCAGTCAATCTTGATTTTCTCATCCTTAAGGATGAGGAAATGAGTCATGTTTTTAACGTTAAGCAGCTTTCACAACAGGGCTCGATAAAATTCGCTTAGCTTCTGTTGTAACTGATTTGTAATGCTTAAACTCTTCTTCAAGGTCATTTGCATCTAACAAACGCCTCATCAATAATCCTAAGATTTCTCAAACACCAGCAGCATCATTCACGCTCTTAACAGGAGTAAGATAATACGAAGAAAAGTAAGTGAGGTATAGAATGGAGATAGATCTGAGTTTAGTAATAGCAGTTGTTATTTATTTTATTGCTAATGTGGGGTTGGCTTATACTCTTCATGACTCCTGAAAACAACGCAAAGGCTCAGAAAAGAGATAGATGAAAAAGACAAAATAATAGATAAAGAAGCTGAAATAGTACATGCACAAAAAGATATAAATCAAAAACAAGAAGAATCAATTCGAAGATTAACTGCTTCCAAGCTTATTTTTCCTTGAATGGCAGTTAAAAATTTGGCCAAAAAGTAGTTTTAAGTATTTTCTCACAAACATTTTTCAAGACAGGCAATCACAACACGCTCTGTCATAGCTCACATATAAATACGCAACAGCCTTAATGGGGGGAACATGATCATCAATACAC
Source organism: Bartonella sp. MU37NMGALS (assembly GCF_042194015.1). Lineage (NCBI taxonomy): Bacteria > Pseudomonadati > Pseudomonadota > Alphaproteobacteria > Hyphomicrobiales > Bartonellaceae > Bartonella > Bartonella sp. MU37NMGALS. The sequence continues at coordinate 15,294 of NZ_JBHIML010000013.1, read as the reverse complement.
AAACCATTCTCTGCCTTGATCTAGATACCAAGACAGGCTGGACAATTTCTCGTGTAGACAGCAATATAACGAGTGGCACTGTCAATTTTGAATCCTATCGTTTTGAAAGCAATGCCTCAAAAGGAGAAATGATTAACGCGGCATGTGCAAAAGGACATGCGCTACAAGATCACTTAGAAAACAATCTTTGGGCGAAAGCCAATCTTGTACGCAAGGCTGTTTTGAACACCCGTGAAAAAAATCTGAAAGAAAAGGCAATGAGAGAGAATTCAAGACCACTCACGTTGGTTGAAAAGCAAAAGCTTGAAGGGATTTTAATGATCTTGGAGGAACAATGAAAAACATTGCAGGTTAGCAAACTAGTAAAAATGCTGATCGTTTTGTGATTAGATGTGCGTTTAAATCGACATAAAAGCACCGTACAAAGCGATTCAAGATTTTATGATAAAAAATTTATAATATAAAACGCTCTGTACGGTCAAATTTGAGGCAAATAGACAAATTTGTAAAATTAGAATTAAAGCATATCCATTTTAAAACATCTGTTCTTAAAAAACCGTAAACAGCCCATGCGAAAGAGGTTTGTTGCAACGGCGGTGGGATATGCACCATGGAGGGAACGGAGCAGAGGAGTATTTTTACAACCTCTACGAATATGAAGACGGTACAAGAGAGTGTGAAAAATTTGATACTGATCAGTATTACAAAGCACCTAAGTAATGCGGATTTAGTACCAAAGCGCAAGTAAAAGCATGAGCTTATGGTGGTCTATTCCGAAAAGCGTTCTCAATTACAAACCTCTTATAGATGAGATCAACAGAGAGATCAAAAATTATCGAAAACCGCAGGAAATTAATATGTTTACAGATAAGCAGCTAAGAGCCTTGTTTGGCGTTATAACTTTTATATTTTTTATGTTTTTCAGGAATAAAAATTGACTTTATTCAGAATATTTTGACATTTGCGTTTGTTTCTTTGGTAATAGTCACAACGGTTTTTGCAATTTTATGCAATTCTAATATTCCTTCTGAATTACAGAGCAACCCAAAATACAAATGCGGCAATACAACAGGTTGGAAGACATTAACACGTGATTTACAACAGTACATGCACAGACTCTTAAAGCTAATAAGTTTAGCGCTTGTCGTTTTAATTTTCCCAAGTAGTTATAAAGAAATGGTTTCTTTACCTGTCATTTCTAAGTACGTGGAGTACAAGTTTTATTTTCATTGGATACTGTACTTTTTTAATACTCAGATATTGCTGTTTGGTATTCTCTTTTAGTCTGTGTATTATTTCTTATGTTACGTACACGCAGTTTAATAAATATATCTATTTACACACTACAGTGCTCCATTAAAAAGCCATAGTAAAATTCCGATTTTATAAAACTGTTCAGATTAAATGGCGTTGTCTCTTCTCAACGTTCATAGATAAAATCAACAAGGAGATAAAAAACTATCGGGGGCTGCTTAGCTTCAGAGACTAATTTTCTAGGTGAAGAGAAAGTTCAAGCTGCATCTTTGATTGTAATAATGACTTGCTTGCCAAGAAGACTCAGTGCTTTCTCTAGTGTTTGAAGCTTAGTTGGATAATTTAGATCAAGAATGCGTCTTTACCCAAATAATTGCCAATTCTGTTTTTGTGATATTCGCTTCATTAAAGGCTTCTACTACTGCAAGTTTAAGAGCATTCCACGCATCTACCGTAACCTCTACAAGGTCTTTATACTGTTGTGGCATTGGTAAAGGCAGACCACGCATAGGACAAGCTCCGTAATGCTAACCCCAAAGATTCAACAGCATTCTCTAATGCCTCAGTTCTATTTTCTCCAGCTGTTATTGCTTCTGGTACACCTGGAAAGGTTACAATAAAACCACCATCTGAATCAGATTCCAGTTTTGCCTGATAAGTATATTCCATGTTTATGTCTCCTCGTCATAATCAAAATACTTTTGAAACAAAAAATTTAAGCCTTTGAGAAAACAGCTCATACCCCCAACTACTTTTTTATTATTTTCACATAAAGTGGAGTCAAGTCATCAGATTTTATAACGGTTGTCTTGTCTCCAAAAGTTACCAAATAATGTGACCCTTTGCCTGCATCAGGAGCTTTACTGTAATGAATGCCTCTTTTTCTGGCTTCTTTACGTAATTCCCTAAGCAGCACTTCTCGTTTCATTTAGCCTCACCATTTCTTCATAAAATGAAGATCGAACAAAAAAGTTTAATACAGACTCTTAATGAAAGGATATTTACTGAAAAGTTAAAAGCAGAAATAAGAAAGCCGTACCATTTATGTAACATGGTCTTTTGATGCATGATTTGTCAAATAATATTGTAATGTAATACTTTAAAAAATATTATTAATAAACTTAAACGATTGAAAAAGTACGAATTATGTTAAGATTTTTACATATTAAATTGCTAATTTAATGGGGCTACAAATATGCTAAATAAAGTGATGTTAATTAAACTATTTAGCTGCTAATACCAAAAGCAAAACAATGAATTCTGGAGCCGAGGTAGTCAATTTTCGTATGGCAACTTCTAAGACCTATGTAGATAAAAGACCAATCAAAAAGTAGAGAAAACAGAATGGCATTCAGTTGTGATTTTTAATCCATATTTGGCAAAAATTGCACTTCAATATCTAAACAAAGGTTCAAAGATTTACGTAGAAGGCAAATTACAGACACGCAAATGGTAAGATAAAAATGTGCATGACCGTTACTCAACAGAGATTATCTTACCACAATTTAAAGGCGAATTATATTTACTTAATGCAAAGAAAGATTTATCGGCATCCCCTACCCCTTCACCCATTACTTCTCAAAATTATGCTATCGTTTCAAAAGCCCGACGCATGAGATTTGGGTCATCACTCAAGTCAACCTTCAGATCTATTTTAGCAAAGGCTTGATGACAGCCTATGATCTTGATTTTATCATCAAGAATAAGTTTATAATTCTCATCTGTTATCAGATGTTGAATGGATTAGCTGACTTCCTCTTCATCAACACCCCAAATAATAATCTTATAAGGAGCTAAAAGTTCATTCTTAACGGCTTTGGAGAATGTATAGGTAATAAAGCTCTTTTCCATAGAGCTCTTCTTCGTCCATAGATGCCACAACGGCATTGATCTAATTGGCTTGCTTTTTCTCAAAGCTTTTGAGCATCAGTTGGTAGCTGGTAGAGCGAGATCTGAGACTTCGAGTTCGACAGCATCATCTTGTGTTTTACGACGCTTGCCAACTTATGTATCAGAACATACCGCAAAGAAACACAAGGGGGCTTGTGCAGGTGCGATCGCCCTCTCATTCATATTCCTGAAGCCTGAAAGTACTGAGTTTGAATCAGCTTTTTTCGCTTTTAGTGCTCATCGAACTTGGACATAGAAAAATCTCCCAGAATTCTGAGACACCCACAGAGTGGGCTCATTTTATGATCGAACTTTAGGGTTTTCAGACCCTACTGATCGCTGCGTAGACGACCAAAAACACCTTTAAAGTATTGAAGGAATTTCACGCGATTAGCAACCAAAATGAAAGCAGTGTTTCTTATCTCTTAAAGACTGTAAGATTGGGCACTCTTCAAAAGAGAGATAATGCCAAGAACTGTCATCGTGGTTAATTATCAACCCACACAATACCTCTTGTTCAGAAAACGCACAACACGAGATAAGAAAAAATGTTGTTTGCAAAGTTCTCTCTTACCTATACAAAAAGAAAATAAAAAATTTGGAGGGCTCCTATGATAAATGACATTTACTGTGTTGGACGCAATTATGTTGAACATGTTCATGAACTAGGCAATGTTGTTGAAGATGAACCCGTTATCTTTAGCAAGCCAAACAGTTCACTCGTTTTAGACAATGAAATTTATCTCCCTGATTTTTCAAAAGAAATACATTTTGAAACTGAAATTGTGCTCAAAATCTCAAAGGATGCTTTCATGGTCACGGAGGCAGAAGCAGAAGAATGCTACGATGCCATAGCAATAGGTCTTGATCTCACAGCGCGGGATTTGCAAACAAAACTGAAAGAAAAAAAGCTGCCTTGGCTTTTATCTAAAGGATTTAAAGGCGCCGCATACGTCTCTGACTTCATAAACAAGGAAAAAATAAACAACCCAATAACCTTTGCAATGAAGCTGAATGGCGAAACAAGACAAGTTGGCAATACGCAAAATATGATCTTTAGCTTTGAGAAGATAATATCATTTTTGAGTCACTACATTCAGCTAAGACGTGGTGATCTCATATACACAGGTACTCCACAGGGTGTAGGAAAACTTTCTCAGTTTGACAGAATAGAATTATATCTCAAAGATCAATTAATTTCAGAGCTAAAGGTAAAATGAATCATCAAATACTGACCTTTTTCATTGTTTCATTTTTTTTAGTCATCTCACTTAATTTTAGTCATCTTACTGGGGCCGAATATGGCCCTTATCATCGCTAAGACAACGAGATTAGGAAGAAAGAACGCATTTGTAAACGTTTTAGGATTGTGTACAGCAACATATGTGCATGAGACATTTTCCATACCTAAGTGTATCAGCGCTCATTCTCAACAACAAAACACTATTTTTTTAGTAAAATTCATGGGTGGCAGCACTTTATTATACATGGGCTTTAAATCGATTAAATCTGGAAAACACAGCTTAAATTCAAAAAAATATCAACGAATGAAAAGAGTGCTATTGGTAAAACAAAACTTTTCACCAGCTATATGGACGGTTTTTTGACACAAATACTAAATCCCAAAGTATCAATATTTTATATAACGGACTTCCCGAAATTTTTGTCTTCTGGCGGTGGAATTAAAAAAGGCTTTGAACTTGTCACAATACATTCTTTCAACATCTTTGCATGGTTTACTTTAACGACCATTTTTATATCATTTGCCAGCTCCGCTTTAAAAAGCGGCGGATAAAAGGTGCGATTAATATAGCGACAGGAACAATTTTATCTTTTGATAACAAATTGCAAAGCTAATAGAGCAATCTTTTCCTGATTCTGTCTCTCACGATGAATAGCTCAACCTCTAACAGAGCTTATACAATCCTCAGTTTTTTTCTTTGTATAACTGAATTGCGCTGCATTTCTTTATCATAGTCTCAAGGATTTTTGTGTAAACGATGTGAATTTCTCGCAACCTTTTATAAAATGTTATCACTATCTAAACAAAATCCTTATTCATCACTTTAGAAAAAATAAGCTATGATATTCCTCTTTTCGTTTATGAAACAAAAAAGTGATTTTAAAAATCATTTTAAATTTCTATCATTAAGAACTGTTTCTTAAACTAAGATGAGAACCTTTGAGCGCTATTTGAGCCAAAATTAAAACTCTCACCATTATGAATAATAACAATTAAAAACTCCCTATTCAAATATCTGTTACGTTATTTAAGAAGAAAACATCCTCTTTTTTCAAAACCATATTCTTGTCTTTATCCACACAAAATTATAAAAAATGTTTTTTTCCTTTACACCTCATTTATATCATGCTTCGATACAGAATGATGCATTTTTTAGTGTAATTTAACCTCAAAATAATTAAAGGGAACCCCCAAAAAATGAACTGTAAACAAAATTTAAAAGATGGTCCTAAGATAAAACTACAACGTGGCCTGGATAACCGTCACGTACAACTTATAGCCCTCGGTGGAGCTATTGGAACAGGTCTCTTCATGGGATCAGGAAAAACAATTAGTGTGGCAGGACCTTCCATCATACTCGTTTATGCTATTATTGGATGTGCCCTATACTTTGTAATGCGTGCTATGGGAGAATTATTGCTTTCTAATTCACAATACCGGTCCCTTATTGATTTTTCAACCGATATGCTAGGACCGGGAGTCGCTTTCTTTGTGGGCTGGAACTATTGGTTAAGCTGGGTTGTAACTGGAGCTGCAGATATTATTGCTATCATTAACTATATGCATTTCTGGTGGCCAACACTTAATCCATGGATTGTTGTTTTTGCTTGCATTGGTTTCTTTTTAATCCTTAACCTCCTTGCCGTAAAATTTTTCGGTGAACTTGAATTCTGGTTTGGTCTTATCAAAGTCGTAGCAATTTTGGCATTAGTTATTGTTGGATTCTATATGATCGCTACAGGCTTTACCTCTCCAAATGGTACTGTTGCCTCTCTTAACCATGTATGGAACGATGGAAATATCTTCCCGCGAGGAATTACAGGTTTTTTTGCTGGATTTCAAATTGCCATTTTTTCTTTTGTTGGTATAGAGATTGCTGGAACAACGGCAGCTGAAGTTAAAGAGCCTAAAAAAGTTCTCCCTAAAGCAATTAATGCAATACCAGTGCGTATTGTACTCTTTTACATCCTTTCTCTCGCTGTGATTATGTCCGTTACACCTTGGAATCAAATCGTTCCAGAAAAAAGTCCCTTTGTCTCCATGTTTTGGCTTGCAGGCATTCCAATAGCTGCTGGTTTGGTCAATTTTGTTGTTCTCACCTCCGCTGCCTCTTCAGCAAATAGTGGTATTTTTTCGACTAGCCGCATGATATACGGGCTTGCAACACAAAAAGGTGCTCCTCCAATTTTAGGGAAGCTTTCCAAATACCATGTTCCAGCCAATGCTCTGTTCTTTTCCTGCCTATGTATTTTAGTAGGATATACAATTGCATCATCATCTCCAAGCATCATAAGTGCTTTTACAATTGTGACGAGCATTTCAGCGATTGCATTTTTATTCGTATGGTCCGTCATTTTGATTAGCTATATTGTGTATCGTCGCAATCACCCTCATCTACATGCTGAATCCGTCTACAAAATGCCGGGAGGTGTTATTATGTGCGGAATCGTGTTAGTTTTTTTTGCTTTCATGCTCTATTTGTTGACATTAGAACATGATACCCTAACAGCTTTAAAATACAGTATCTTTTGGTTTATTTTCTTAGGTATAATGTATTTTATGTTTATAAGAAAAAAAATTGCTCCAAAAAACAAATAAAATCTATACAAAACATCTCAAAAAAGGGTAACTAAAGTTACCCTTTTTCTACTTAACCTCCTCCTCATACCTCAAAAGACGAGGATTCCTCGCAGTCTGGGTTTGTAAATAATCCGGCTTGTTAAGAGGGATGCTGTTAACCACTTATATGGTTCACCTACATAAGGCTCTACGGGCTAGCCGAGCCCTGAATCCTCACCACACATTCTAAAAATACTTAATGTGTAAAATTTTATATGCTTTATATCACTACTCTAAACAACAGCATTTTACTGTATAATAAGATAAAAAACGCGCTATTCTGTAAAGAATTCTCTATAAACTTCAATGACATTGTTTACTAATAAAACATGAGATTTTATCTAAAACGCCCCGCCCCCCCAAGTTTATATTCAATTTTTTGTCAACATAAAAAATACAGCTCTAAACAGAATATATCTTAATAGCTATCTACAATAAAAAAAGATTCTATGAAAAATTTTTCTATTTATAATATATTTTAAATATAAATATTTAAATAGAAATTTTAAATATTTTATTCAAATTTTAAAAATTATTTCAACAATTTAAAAAATATTTTCTTTATATATAACAATTTATATTTAATAAATTTAAAGTTTTACTTATATTTTCCCAAAAAAATAAACATTTATTAATAAATGATTATAGATATAAAAATATTTATATAAAAAAATATTATAAACAAATATATATAAATATAGATTGTTATATTTATATAAATAATATATTATAATTATACTTAATATATAATATATTACATATGTATAAAATATGAAAAAAAATAAAAAATATAATATATTTTATATTTTATTTATTATGTATAAAATAATTATTTCATCAATTAATAATGTTTTTTCTTTATTAACATATAGTCATAGAAAAAAATTCCTTTACTCCTTAACCATAGCATGTTTCGGTAAAAGGGATTACCTTTTTTAAGATAATTTTTATTTAAAAATAACTGAGGGGAACTTCCCAAAAATGAACAAACAAAATTTAGAAAAAAAAACTAAGAAGAAATTGCAACGTGGACTACATAACCGACACATACAACTTATAGCCCTTGGTGGAGCTATTGGAACCGGTCTCTTCATGGGATCAGGAAAAACAATCAGTGTCGCAGGACCCTCAATCCTACTCGTTTATGCAATTATTGGTTGTGCTCTATACTTTGTCATGCGTGCTATGGGAGAGTTATTGCTTTCTAATACACAATATCGATCTTTTATTGACTTCTCAACCGATCTTCTAGGTCCGTGTGCCGGATTCTTTATCGGCTGGACATATTGGTTGTGTTGGATTGTCACCGGAACCGCTGAAATTATTGCTATTGTCACTTATACACACTTTTGGTGGCCTGAACTCAATTCGTGGATTCCTGTTATAATTGGTCTAATGTCCTTTTTAATTCTTAACCTCGTCGCCGTAAAACTATTTGGCGAACTTGAGTTTTGGTTTGGTTTTATCAAAATCGTAGCAATTCTAGTCTTAATTGTTGTAGGATTTTATATGATCTTTACCGGTTTTGTCTCTCCAAACGGCACGGTTGCTTCTCTTAGCCATATATGGAATGGTGGAAATATTTTTCCGCGAGGAATTACAGGCTTTTTTGCTGGATTCCAAATTGTTATTTTTGCTTTTGTTGGCATTGAACTCGCTGGAACAGCTGCTGCTGAAGTACAAGAGCCTCAAAAAGCTTTACCACAGGCTGTTAATTCAATACCAATCCGCATTGTATTCTTTTATATATTCTCTCTTCTTGTGATTATGTCTGTGACGCCGTGGGATCAAATCAGTCCAGAAAAAAGCCCATTTGTAACAATGTATGCACTTATTGGTATTCCAACTGCTGCTGGTTTGATGAACTTTGTTGTCCTCACAGCTGCCGCATCTTCAGCAAATAGTGGAATTTTTTCTACCAGCCGTATGGTATATGGGCTAGCAACACAAAAAGGTGCTCCTAAATTTTTAGGAAAACTTTCTCGTAACCACATTCCAGCCAACGCATTATTCTTTTCATGTTTATGCATCTTATTTGGTTATGCAGTTGTATCGTTATCTCAAACCCTCATAGCTGCTTTTACAATTGTTACGACGATCGCCGCAATTTTGTTTATATTTGTATGGTCTATCATTTTGATCAGCTATATCGTCTATCGTCGTAATCGTCCTCTCCAGCATACTGTCTCTCCTTATAAAATGCCAGGAGGTGTTGTTATGTGCTGGGCGCTTCTTGTTTTCTTTGCATTCATTATTTATTTATTATCATTAGAAGCTGATACTGCCATAGCTTTAAAATACACTCCAGCGTGGTTCATATTTTTAGGAATTGTATACTTTCTTTTTGGAAGAAAGAATTATGCAAAAAATTAAAAAATAAAGCTTATGTTGCAAAAAACATATAAAAAAGGGTAACTAAAGTTACCCTTTTTTGATATTTATCTATAAAATTATAAAAACTATTAACAAAATATCTCTTTAGACGCTTCAATTACGCTCTTTATCAACCAAAGCGTCAGATTTTATCCAAGGCATCATAGAACGAAGTTTTTTACCAACTTCTTCAATAGGATGATTATCATTTAAACGCCGCATGCCTTTAAAATGAGCTGCACCAGCTTTATACTCTTGAATCCAATTTGACGTAAATTTACCCGTCTGAATATCCTTCAAAATACGCTTCATTTCTGCTTTTGTTTCATCAGTAATCACACGTGGACCAGACATATATTCGCCCCATTCAGCCGTATTGGAAATCGAATAATTCATATTTGCAATGCCCCCTTCATACATGAGATCAACAATCAGTTTAACTTCATGTAAACACTCGAAATAAGCCATTTCCGGTGCATAACCTGCTTGTGTTAATGTTTCATAACCTGCTCGAATCAGTTCAACAAGACCTCCACAGAGAACCGCTTGTTCACCAAAAAGATCAGTTTCGCACTCTTCTTTAAATGTTGTTTCAATCACCCCAGCACGTCCACCACCAAGACCACATGCATAAGACAATGCTACATCATGAGCATGCCCTGAAGCGTCTTGTGCCACCGCTATTAAGCAAGGAACACCACGACCACGTTGGTATTCATGACGAACTGTATGCCCTGGACCTTTAGGAGCAATCATCACGATATCAACGTGTTTTTTAGGTTCAATCAAGCCAAAATGAATGCTCAAACCATGCGCAAAAGCAATCACTGCCCCATCACGTAAATGATCATGAATATGCTCTTTGTAAATATCAGCTTGCAATTCATCTGGTGTTGCCATCATGATGAGATCTGCCCATTTTGCTGCTTCTGCAACACTCACCACTTCAAAACCATCTGCCATAGCTTTCTTAACTGTTTCCGACCCTGAACGCAAAGCTATTTGCACATTTTTTACACCGGAATCTTTCAAATTTAAAGCGTGCGCACGCCCTTGAGAACCATAACCAACAATGGCTACTTTTTTCCCTTTAATAAGATTAACATCCGCATCACGATCATAATAAACACGCATAAAAACTTCCTTCTTTTTCTATTTAAACTGGATTTCAGATTATTTTTATTAAATAAGAAACATTATCTTCAGTGCATCACACACTTATAAAGACAAAAAACACCGCTTATAAGAACATAGCAATTGAATAATTTTTAAAGTTTACATATTGCATAAAAAAACTGTAGTCCCCAAACATACCCAAAACATATACAGATCCCCAAATCAACTTCAACTAATATTCTACAAAAAGAATAATTACGCAAAACAAGATTTCTAAAGAAAATATATTTGCTAATATTTTACTCTTCTATCGTGCAACAAAACACTATATTCTAAAAATTAAGATAAAATATACAATTTTTAACATGAGCCAAATCAATACGGATAGCAAGAAAAATTACAAAATAACAAGTATTGTTTTAATACAATATTCAAAAGCATATACAACAATATTTTTAGAATAATAAAGAGAACATTTTAATTTTTACGTTCTTTAATATCCACGCTTCTCACGCGAAAAAGAACACCCCCATACTGCCATTATGTTATTCATTTATGGCGCCTTATAAAGAACTTTTAATGTGCTCGAGCCCTTTTCTAGGCCCCCTATAATCGCCTAAGATTTATTGCACACCACTCTCTTTACTTCATAAAGCTACAAGTCAATATCATCAAAACCCTTATATGCCAAAAACTGCCACAACATTGAATTAGCCAATAAAATGATGATAGCAATAGACTTCATATCATCCATGGATGATTTTACATTATACTATTTACAGATAACCCGTAAAATGAGCTCAAACATCAAAAAAATTTGTGTATTGATCCATAAAAACCCTACGCACTCTTTTACAAGGAAAATACCTTCGAATCCCTATTTCTTCTCCCTAATAGATAGTACAAATAAAAAACATCGCATACACTCAAAAACAAAAGATAGAAAGCAACCAATAAACAGAGCAACAATAGAATATTTATAATGCACGCTAATAGTGCTAGTTATCTAAACATATATTATTTTTTAAGATAAATTGGCAAAGCTTTATAAAAATTTCTCTTTCAATTTCATAGAGAGAAAAAGATTACGATAATAACCGAACAAAACGCTGAACAGTATCACGCATTCCATACTCTAATGCATCGGCAATGAGCCCATGGCCAATAGAAACTTCATCAAGCCAAGGAATACGATTGATAAGAGCAGGAAGATTAGCAATCGTCAAATCGTGACCTGCATTGATACCTAATTGCAGTTCTTTGGCTTTTTTTGCTGCTAAAACAAGTTTATTGAGCTCTTGATCCTGTTTTATTTTTTCCTGAAATGCACCACCGTAAGGTCCCGTATAAAATTCCACACGATCAGCCCCTATTGCTTTAGCAATATCAAGACCGTCGATAGTAGGATTAGCAAAAAGTGATACACGAATCTTTCTTTTTTTCAAACGCTTAACAACGGGTGCCAAAAATTCCGCATCATGAGAAAAATTCCAACCATGATCAGACGTTGGCTGATTTGGATCATCAGGAACAAGGGTAATCTGATCCGCGTAGTTTTCAGCAATATCCAAAAATTGATCACTGGGATAACCTTCAATATTAAACTCAGCCGCAGGAAAATTGTTCTTGATTAAACAGTATATATCTGGCAAATCCGCAAAACGAATATGCCTTTCATCAGGGCGTGGATGAACAGTCAAACCTGCTGCTCCAGCAGCAAGCGCTATATGCCCAATATGCGTGATATTTGGCCACGGAAGATTCCGTCGATTACGCAAAACAGCAACAGCATTAAGATTAACCGAAAGTTTTACCGCCATGCCCATTTCCATTTTTCTATAGTGTGTAACAAGATAGAAAAAAGGCATTTTCCATCTGAAACTTAGATAATATACATATTTTTTCTATCGAACAATCATTAAACGTTCTGCTGCGCGCGTAATTCCCGTATAAAGCCAGCGCGCATACATATCACGAAATGCAAAACTTTCATCAAACAAAACGACGTTATTCCATTGAGAACCTTGCGCTTTATGAACCGTTAATGCATACCCATAATCAAAATCATCATATCGCTTTTTTAATTGCCATGAAATTTCTTGATCAGGGTTTTCAAACGCTGCTTTTAACAGTTTAATCTTTGCTACCCCACGCTCACTTTCTTCTGGTTTCACAAGAAGATTAATACTTGGTTTAACTGTTTCCTTCTGTGAAGTCATCACCTTCCATAAAGAGCCATTCAACAAACCTTTAGTAGGATCATTTCGCAAGCACACAAGCTTGTCTCCTGCTTGCGGATAATCTGCTGTAAATCCTTTTAACACACGCAAACGCTGATTATAAAGGTAGCGCGTACGATTAACCCCTACCAATACCTGATCAGCATCCAAAACCAATTGTTGATTGACCTCTTTACGTGTAACAACGCGCGCTTCTCCATAGTCACCATAAGCAATATCGCGTCCTTCACGCACATCCATAGCAAGACGTATAATCGAATTATCCCGCGCTTGCCGATGAATTTCTGAAAGAAGAAAATCTGGTTCTCCATTAGAAAAAAATCCTCCACCTGATATAGGAGGCAATTGACCTGGATCACCAAGAACAAGAATTGGCGTCCGAAAGCTCATTAAATCACGCGCCAATTTTTCATCTACCATCGAGCACTCATCGACAATAATGAGCTTAGCTTGTGCAGCTGCACTCCTCCGATTTAATGCAAATGTCGGTGCAATAGACTTCTTTCCCGTAACTTCATCGGAAACTTCTTCTTCCCCACGCGGACAATAAATCAACGAATGAATAGTACAAGCATTACTGGCACCTTTAGAGCGCAAAACCTGTGCCGCTTTGCCTGTAAACGCCGCAAACTGAACAGAACCATCAACTGTTTCAGCAAAATAGCGTGCCAGCGTTGTCTTACCCGTCCCCGCATAGCCAAAGAGGCGAAAAAGTGGAGAGCGCCCCTCTTTCAACCACGCAGCAACAGCCTTCAATGCATTATCCTGTTCCGGTGAAAACTGCATGACTTACCAACATAAAATTTGCATAAAAAGAGCACTATTTTGAAAAAAAACAACTATCAAGAAAAACTTTTTTATTAAGAATTGCTGACACACGCCCATCTAACAACTTTCATAGCACAATTATCAATTATTTACCCATTTCTTTTTCAAGATATTGTAGCAATCTAAATTTTATCTATACATCGATCTTCTTGGTAACACCTTATACTTATCAAATAAAATATCATTTTTTACAACAGTAACACCAACAATGGAATATGCATGTCTTAAATTTAAAATAATACCTATATACGCTTTTTCTAACCAAAATTTAGAATGAGAAAAAGAGCATTGCAATTGCAAAACCCTCGCTAGAAAAAATGTCCTTAACAGGATAAGAATAATGTAATTTTATGAATACTATTTTACACAATCACTCAGCTTTCTTGCACATAAAAATAAAGTACATCCACTATTACGAAATAATAATTAAATATATCAAAAACCTTTTGGTAGAAATAGAAATAGCTCTCAACAAAAGGACTTAACCCTATGATGATACACCTATATATTTCCTATTTCCCTCTTATCACGATTTTAATAAATTTACTCTTCATGCTACAAATAAGTTATATCTCAACGAATAAAGAGAGACATCACGCTTATATAAAGCCCGCTTTATCTTGCATAAATATGTAGCGTTTTCTGTTTCGACAATAAAATCTGGTTCGTAAGTATGGCCTTCTTGGTAGTCTATTATAAGAAAACTGGGACATGGGTTTCAGTCCAGCGTAGCACTTCAGGTCCGTCCTCTAGAATATGAGAAAAGCGCAATTCTCCATCTACTGAGTCAAACTTTTTGTCGCAATGTTTTAAAGTTTATAAAAACTAACTGATTAATGCTATTCTTATTGCTAGAAACAACAATGAAATCAAGGGGTATAATTTGTTAATAGGCTTGGCGTTATGTCAAAATATCAGCGATGAGATTGCTTTTTGGTTGTTTTAGAAATGAAATAATGAGCTCAAATATTGATGAATGAAACGGGAGATTTAAATTGAAAATATTAATTCCAGATGACTATCAAAAAGCTACCCTAACATTACAGTCTATTACAAAATTAATGAAATCGCATGAAGTGCTTGTTATAAATAATTTAGCTAAAGAATGTGATTTAGAAGATAAGCTCAAAGAGATAGATATTCTTATCTTAATCAGAGAGCGGACCATGGTTGATAGAAATCTTCTCCTGAAACTGCCAAATTTAAAATTAATCTGCCAAACAGGAGTAACAAACTTTATTTTGATCTATATAATCAATTGATCTTTATAATCTTTTTTAAGGTTCGGGATACATAGATAAAAGTGAGGGAATAGGATTTTGCAACACATCTCTATAGGACGCCTCTTTTTTTACCAACTTTCTCAAGAAAGTCTTTTAATTCTGCTACGGTTTGTTGTGAAAAATTCTCTAAATTTCTAACAAACTCACCAACAGCTTCACGTCTCAACGGATCAGAAGTCTTGATTGTAAAACTTTTGCGACAAGCATAAGCTGCTTTCCTTAAGAGTAAAGCCTTCTCTTTATCTAAACCATAAAGCTCTATGATCTTTTCTTCCAGTCCTACAGGAACAGATTTTTTGCCAATTTCTACAGAAGATAAAAATGATACAGATATGTCTAATTTCTTAGCCATATCTAAGAGGCGTTCTGAATGATCAATGCGAAGTTTCCGTAAAATTTTACCAAAAGATGTAACCATATAAAAAGTCCTATTAGAGAAGAAATATTT
>NZ_JBHIML010000128.1:0-660 GCF_042194015.1 Bartonella sp. MU37NMGALS | reverse complement strand
CGCTATAAATTGGTGGAAGAGCATTTCGACTATCAACGTTACTATGGTTTGTCTGCGAAAACACTGATTGGCATGAAAAAAACCCGTTTCAAATTTCCAAATAGCTCTCAAGCAGCGCAAGATTTTGGAACGATTGTTATCCCCACCTACAGCGGTGAACCTGATAATTAATCATAGGGAGGAAGCAAGACATGGCAGATCAATTACCACCTCCACTACAGGGGAGAAATCTTCACACCCAACAGGTGAGTTTCTTACGTTTGAATATCTCGCATAAAGATAAGCATCTTACGGAGAAAATTGGGATATTACCTCGTGGCGCTTTGATCACTTCGATTAAAGCTTTTGTCAAGACCGCGTTTTCTGAGGCAAAATTAAAGATAGGCAGCACCTATGGAGGCAATGAGTTCAGTGAAAAGGACATCAAAGCCCAAGGTACGCAAGATTTTACGCCAACAGATCAAAAGTCTTTTGTTGCAGATGATAAGGAGATGACCCTTTATGCAACACGGGATAAAACAACTGCGGCTGGTGAGTGTATTGTGGTTGTGCAATTCGTAACAAATCATTGAGGGGATAAGACATGGCAGATTATTTACCACAGCCCTTGCAAGGGAGAAATCTTCATACCCAGCAGGTAAGCTTTTTGCGGCTTAATTT
>NZ_JBHIML010000127.1:0-665 GCF_042194015.1 Bartonella sp. MU37NMGALS | reverse complement strand
GCGGGGGGCTGCTTTATAGCAAAAAAGCCGCGTCCTTTAAGACACGGCTTTTATTATCAAAACAGCTAGCGATCTAAATAAACGATTAAAAGAAATAACCGAAATATAAAAGAACATCTCTTTATTGCACAAAACGTATCAAAATGCAAGCTGTTAAGTAAAATAAAAATGGGATTCACACTGTAGATTCAGTGATTTATAATTATCATTTATCAAATCAATTTAAATCATAATGAATAAAATGAGCGCTGTTAAATTACCTTCTTTTCAAACAGAAGAACAATCTTCTTTTCGTCAATTTCCCCATAATATTGAAGCAGAACAAGCTTTGCTGGGTGCTATCATTATCAATAATAATGCTCTTGATAGCGTTTCTGATTTTTTAAAAGCAGAGCACTTTTTTGAACCGTTGCATCAAAAGCTTTTTGATATCATTTCACAAATTATTCAAAATGGAAAAGTTGCAGATCCCATTACTATTAAGCCCTTTGTTGAAAATGATGAGAAAATTGGTGACATCACTGTATATAATTACGTGGTGCGTTTAGCTACAGAGGCAGTCACAATCATTAATACTAAAGATTATGGGAGCGTCATTTATGATCTGTTTATCCGACGCTCTTTAATTAACCTTGGCACTCAAGTTGTGAATAGAGCTTATGATG
>NZ_JBHIML010000126.1:0-682 GCF_042194015.1 Bartonella sp. MU37NMGALS | reverse complement strand
AATCCGAAAGATGATAACGAAGCAGATGCTTTAGCAATTTTATATTTAGTTAAAGAAAGGGAATTGGGGTATGTCCATTAAATTACCATGGACGAGGCTTTTTGCAGACAAGTGGCTTCTTACTCTTGGTTGTTTGTCGCCGACCGAGAAATGTATCTATGTCATGTTGCGACTTCTAATGCTCCATACTGGTGAGCCTATTTTAAACAACTTAAGGGTATTAGCTCGTTGGATTGGTTATCCAGTAGAAGAGTTTGAAGCAGCTTTGAATTCCTTGATTGAAGGTGGATTCATCATACGTTTAGACAATGGTGGGTTGTGGAATTCAGAAGTTGAAAAAGAACTCAATAACGTCACTGAAGAGCTAGATAATTTCACTTGCAATAATAATAAAGAAAGGGAGGTGAAGTATGTCAACTAAGTTGCCATGGACGAGGCTTTTTGCAGACCAGTGGGCAATAGTTGTTGATTATTTGCCTGCTGTAGAGGGCAATATCTATATGCGATTACGGTTACGTATGTTGCATACTGGTGAACCTCTTTTTTATAATATTAAAGTTTTATCTAATTACACGGGTTATTCAGTGAAGAAGTTTGAAGCGGCACTGAATGTTTTGCTTGAAGAAGGATATTTCATTCGTTTAGCAGATGGTCGCTTGTGGAATTTAGATGTTGAAGAAGA
>NZ_JBHIML010000125.1:0-683 GCF_042194015.1 Bartonella sp. MU37NMGALS | reverse complement strand
GCCATTATTTACCTCGCCACACTCTTTTCCATCAGTCCACAACTCACCTTCATCGTTCTCATTATTTTACGATTACAAATGAGCTCTTTAGCATTGGTCGGCCCCTTTTTGCACCGCCAATTACGCCGTGCTTTCACCCTACAAGCAGCCCATCAAACACGCCTTATTGAAAGTTTTACCAATCTTGAAGCCATCAAAGCACACGTAAAAGAAACTGCTCATACGATACGTATGCAAGAAACTTTAGCCCGCAGTCTAGATCAAAGCCTCACAACCAGTAAATTTCATCTCTTAAATGGAGCTTTAAGCCATATTTTTGGTGATCTTTTCACCATTTTTATTATCTTTTTTGGTGCTCAAGCAATGCTGCAAAATCAGATTACGCTCGGGCAACTTATTGCCTCTCATCTCCTTGCCAGCAATGTTTCTGGTCCTATCTTAAGCCTTGCATCCTTATGGGAAGAATGGCAACACCTAAAAATCTCTCGCCTTCGTTTGGGTGATATTCTTAACGCACCTTCAGAATGGGAAAAGGAAAAGCCCCCCCTTCAACTCATCACCAAGCCCCATCTTGAAGCTAAAGATATCTGTTTTTCTTATGGAGACACACCTATTATCAACCACCTTGATGTCTGTTTACAACCTGGTAGGCCTATCATGTTGCTTGGCCCTTCAGGATGTGG
>NZ_JBHIML010000124.1:0-712 GCF_042194015.1 Bartonella sp. MU37NMGALS | reverse complement strand
CATGGTTTATTTCCTTGATTTGCGTACAATTCACCCGTGGCGTGAATCACGCTTGTGTTTAAAAATGTTGTTTGGTTGTTAGAAACGGCTTATGTAGCTTATATCGCTTGCTGAATAGTCACTTTCGTAGATGATTGAATTGCGTCCACGAATTTCAAGATTACCAGAAATATTTACATTATCGAAAATATATACTCTATCTAGAATTTTCATATTTCCGGAAATGTGTGCTTTATCACTTATATAAGCATCTCCATAGACACGGGCATTGCCATAAACATGGCCCAAAACTCGAGCCTCACCATAAATTTGTGCATTGCCGTAAATTTGCGCATCATATTCAACATATGCTTCACCGCAAACTTTTGCATTTTCATAAACACGCGCCCTGCCTGTAATTTGTGCGCGTTCAAATACTTGTGCATTGCCGAAAATCTTAGCGTCACCACAAACCATAGCTTTATGCCAAACCCAACAATCGCCTTCATGCGATAGGTTGTCTTCTTTTTGTATATAGCCACCTAAGTAACCTTTTTTAATATTTCTAAAATCTCTTAATGCATGTATGCGATAAAGTTTTTTACTTTTATCGGTTCTTGCATCATAAAATTCTTTTATTTCATCAGTAAGTTCATATTTCTTTTCCATGATTACTATTTCTCACGTTCTACGATTACGGTGGAGCCACTAATTTTACAATTTCCAGCAATGT
>NZ_JBHIML010000123.1:0-719 GCF_042194015.1 Bartonella sp. MU37NMGALS | reverse complement strand
GATAATGATGATGTCACCTCTCCAGAGCCGGTTGCACCGCCCGTTGAAAAGCCTTCAGAGATTGTTCCTAATTTAGAGCAGCAGCGAGCTGTTGAACAAGCTAACCAAGCGCGTGAAGCACTTGCCAAGTTTTATGAAACCCAATCCCAGACACCAATAGTTGAAGGTGAAAATGCACCCCCAGACCCTACACAAGACATTATTGGCTATATGGGTTGGATGGGGAAAAAGCTACAAGAGCAAGATGCGTATATTCGTGCACAACAGGATGTTCAAAGGCAAGCCATTGAATCCCATGAATTTAATGGACATTTGAACCAGTTTTTAGAAAGTTCTGTTACATCAATCAAAGATAAATACAGTGATTTTGATGCAGCAGCGGATTTTCTTTATGAGACGCGTGCGAAGCAATTAAGTGCTTGGTCTTCTGTTTATCCGACTTATGCACAACGGAGCACGATAGATGCGATTATAGGGGATGAATTACGTACAATTGTTGCGACTTGTGCACAAAAGGGGGGTAATCCAGCAGAAGAGCTTTATAGGATAGCGCAAAATCTTGGCTATCAGAACCAAGTGGTTCAAGCGAATAATCAAGTAGCAGAACTTCAAAGCCGGCAGAATTCTGCGAGAACCTTAACAGCATCTGGTGGAGGGGGCAGTGTTGGACCAATCACTTTAGCAAGCATTGATAGGATGTCAGAAGAAGAATTTGACGC
>NZ_JBHIML010000122.1:0-721 GCF_042194015.1 Bartonella sp. MU37NMGALS | reverse complement strand
GAGCTCTTTTGATGCCGGCACTTATGATGGTGAAACGATTGATAATGATGATGTCACCTCTCCAGAGCCGGTTGCACAGCCCGTTGAAAAACCTTCAGAGATTGTTCCTAGTATAGAGCAGCAGCGTGTGGAGCAACAAACCAAACAAGCCCGTGAAGCGCTTGTAAAGTTTTATGAACCCCAATCCCAGACGCCAATGGTTGAAGGTGAAAATGCACCCCCAGACCTACGTGAGGATCCTGTTCGTTTAGTGGCGTGGATGTTAGATAAGATTCAAAAGCAAGATGCGTATATTAGGGAACAGAAAGAAGCGCTAAGACAAGCTGAGGAACAGCAGCAGCACGATATGCGTCTTGGTGAATTTTTTAATAATTCTGTTAAGTCGTTTCAAAATAAATCCAGTGATTTTGATGCCGCGGCAAATTTTCTTTATGAGGCACGCGCAAAGGAATTGAGTTCTTGGTCATCACTTTATCCTGAGTATGGACAACAAAACACAATAGATGCGATTATAAGAGATCAATTGCATGCTCTTGTAGCGACTTGTGCACAAAGAGATCTCAATCCGGCAGAAGAGATTTATAGGATAGCACAAAACCTTGGTTATCAGACAAAAGCGATACAAGCCAACGATCAGGTTGCAGAACTTCAAAGCCGGCAGAATTCTGCGAGGACTTTGACGGCATCTGGTGGAGGGGGCAGTGTTGGACCAATCACTTTA
>NZ_JBHIML010000121.1:0-741 GCF_042194015.1 Bartonella sp. MU37NMGALS | reverse complement strand
TATGACAAAATAACAAGAATATCCAATCCTAAAGTAAAAAATATTCGCACTGAAATTGAGCGATCTTCATAAATTTAGATGGAATAAAAAAGTAAAATAATTACACACAACGTACTTTACTTTATGTTCAAAATAATAATAATGATAATAGATATCAGGATGTATATAATAGTAAAAAAGAGTCATATTAAAATGAAGTCTGTCATTCTTGTAATTTTGATTGCAAACATTTTATCAGCTTGTGCATTAGCACCAAAGCTAAAACAGCCAAATGATAGGAACCGTGTGCCTATTAATAAAACAATCCCTGCCGAAATCAAGCGAGGAGACAAATGAAAAAGCAGTTTATTATAACAGGAATGATTACCCTTTTGGGAATGATGAATCTAGCTCCAGCAAATGCAGGTATAACCGTATCTTTTGAACCCTCTTCACCTAGAGGCTCACCACCACCACCACCACCACCACCACCACCTCCTCCTCCTCCTCCTCCTCCTCCTCCACTACCAGCAGAATATCTGGAGCTTATTAATCTATTAAAAAAAGGAGAAATTATTGAGCTCTTAAAAAAACAGCTTGAGTTGAAAAAAGAACAACTTTTGCAAACAGAAAAAAACTATCAAGCTATAACAAAGAGTCAGAAAACTGGACCTAAAACAGTAGGCTTTTCTAGTTTTTTTCTCAAAGAGCCAGAATTGCTCTATAAGAGTGATAAGTTTTCAAGAGAATCATATCAAAAGG
>NZ_JBHIML010000120.1:0-741 GCF_042194015.1 Bartonella sp. MU37NMGALS | reverse complement strand
TTTAATCGTATTGCCCCATTGGTCAATGCCGTTGTGGGGTCAGAGCGTAATAACAAGCGCGAAGTGCAGTTTATTCCACGTCAAGTAGGGAAGGCATTGCCTAGTGAATTGCTTACCGGTGCGGCAGAATGGTTTCGGGACATGGCGCATGCCGAATACGCTGATAGTGATGCTTTCCAAGATGCGGTTATCTGCGGCATGGGGTGGACTGATACCCGCCTTGATTATGAGAACAGCCTCGATGGTGAACCGGTAATTACGCGTTTAGACCCACTGAAAATGGTCTGGGATAGTGCAGCGGTGCAACCGAATTTAACCGATGCGCAACGTTTGTGGTATGTAGACCGCAAGCCGTTAGAAGTAGCTAAGCAGATGTTTCCCAAATCTCATTGGACAGAGCTGAGTGCAGATTGGGCAAGGGATGGTAGCTCTCATGAAGGTGTTCACCATAATGATCTTGATTATTACAGCGATGAGGGGAGCATTGATGTTGAAAACGGTCGTCGGATGGTTACACTTGTTGAAGGACATTATAAACAAAAATACAATAAAGTCAATAGTTTGTTTGTAATTATTTTATAAGAATCCACTTAAGAATCCACACTTTTATACGTGATTCATTTGACTATTTTTTATATAAGATTGCCATGCATGAATAGACCCAAAAAAGCTAATCATAAAGAAGTTTAAGAAGAAAAAACAACTTCAAAATGTCCTTCAAGCGTTTTAACTTCTTTCGGA
>NZ_JBHIML010000119.1:0-748 GCF_042194015.1 Bartonella sp. MU37NMGALS | reverse complement strand
CGCACATCAGCATCACTTTTTTGATTAACTTCACTTTCCACCTCCAGACGTGTTGTGGCTGCTTTTAAAGCTTTTTCTGTTTGCTTTTGTTGTTCACTCTTTTTACCAAGAGTAAAGGCTCTAGCTAATGCAATAAAAAAAGCGGCTAAAGCCGCACCTGTTAGCATCAGATTTCTTTTCATCCATAAGATCATAGGCGGTGCTCCTGAAAGCGTTTAGCAACAAAGAAAATACCAGCACATGCGGCTAAAACCATAATGGTGGCCAAAGCCCATTGGATTGGTCCATTTCCTGCTAATAAGCCTCCAAGCCCAGAAAAAGAACCAATAATCGGTGCAAGTGCTTCTGCTTTGAAAACCCCCGTTGGTGCTTGCGTTTCTACTGTTTGATAATTGGAGGAAACATAAGCCCCTTTTGCCCATAAGCCTGTTTCTGCCGCACGCCGGTGTGCTAGACCTTCAAGACGCTTCCCGCCTGCTTTGGTCCATTTCTGTAGCTCTGCAGGGACAGCTTCATATTCACCTTGATTGAGCTTTTTTAACAGTGTCGAGTTACAAAAGGCTGTTGTTCCTACATTATAGCAAAATGACACTAACGCCGCGAACTGTTCATCTGTTAATGAAACTGTAACAGCGCGTTCAACGGCATTTTCAAATTGTCTTAAGTCTTGGCAAAGAAGTTCTTCTGCTTGCTTTTCAGTGATTGTCATGCCTTCGTAAATAAAAGGTTTTCCAGCACTGTTTGTATG
>NZ_JBHIML010000012.1:0-37541 GCF_042194015.1 Bartonella sp. MU37NMGALS | reverse complement strand
AAAACCATTTCCACTGAAAACAGCCGTCCTATGTCTTTCTATGGAAAAGTAAACTTGATCAAAACTTTTGGTGATGATGGTACCGTTCATATTGGTAGAGACTTTGACCTTGATCCTATATGGGACCTGCAATTGAAGGCGGTATTGGCGTCAATGCACAATTGTCTCACAATTTCTCCCTTCATGGTGATGTAAGCTATCAACAAAAGCTTCAGAAAACTGGTATAAGTGGTGCAAGTTTTTCAGGCGGCATACGCTATCAGTTTTAATCAAGGCTGTAAAAATAGCCTATTCATTCTATTCAATTTAACAGAAAGGCAGCACAATGTGCTACCTTTTTTATTTATAAAATCTGTCTTTAAGAACAGAAAAAACAAAAATTAAACTATACCCTAAAGAATAAATTTTTCTAGAAAACATAGCATTATTAATCATCTATTATTTCTTACAAGCTTGATGCTCATCTAAAATGAAACCTTCTAAACATAAATTTATAACCAACAAACTGTACAACAGATATATAATGCGCGTTATAATTCATGCAGATCACTCATAACGTTGTACGCCTAATAAAGTGAAAAATATGAGGGCTAAAATTTCTTTCAATAAATTATATCGATAAGATTTCACATTATAAAAAATACAAAAACTCTCTATTACAACAAAGATACTAAATACTTCTCGAAACCTAAAACAGAAAAATGTATTTTCTCTTTTGGAAAATCGATCATACTCTTTGCTCTCTATGAACAATAGGCTCTATACTTGCTTCAAAAAACTCCTTTGTATAATCGTGTTGCGCATGTAAATTACGCAATTCATCATTGCTAAGCTCTTCAAGAATAATCCCTTTATGCATAATTCCAACACGTTCACAAATATGTGCAACAACAGCAAGATCATGGGAAACCATTAAATAAGTAAGCTTTTTTCTCACGCGCAACGATTTCAACAAGTTTAAAATTTCAGCCTGTACCGACACATCCAATGCAGATGTTGGCTCATCAAGCAACAAAACCTCTGACTCAATAATTAAAGCACGTGCAAGAGCAATACGCTGACGCTGCCCTCCAGACAGCTCATGAGGATAACGATAAAGAAATGAAGAATCTAAACCAACGGAATCTAAAGCGTCCTCCACCCGCTCCTTTTGATTATACATCCCATGGATTTTGAGAGATTCAGAAAGAACCGTATGGACCATTTTTCTTGGATGAAGTGAAGCATAAGGATCTTGAAAAACCATTTGAATACAGCGTAAAAAATCCTTACTTCTTTTCTTTTCGACTTCTTGTCCAGCAAAAAGGAACTTTCCACTATAATCTGGAATAAGCCCCACCAATGTATTCAAAATAGTTGATTTTCCACATCCAGATTCACCAATCAAACCATAAGCTTCACCACGCTTAATATGAAAATTAACATTTTTAATAACTGTTACGGCCTTATGCCTATGACCAAAAGTTACAGATAAATTAGAAACATCAACAATATTCTCACAATTTGTCATGAGGAACCTCCTCAACACCATTAATAATCGTAGGATTATACAACCAATCAGGATCACGTTCAGGAACAGCCAAAACATCAACAGGATTATCAAGCCGTGGCAAACTCGCGAGCAACGCCTTCGTATAAGGATGACAAGCATGGGACAAATCAGAAGCAGGCAACTCTTCTAACACACGGCCCGCATACATCACCAAAATACGATCACAAAAATCAGCAATCATATTCAAATCATGACTAATGAAAATAAGTCCCGTTCCAGATTTTGTCACAAGTTCATCTAATACAGATAAAACTTGTCGTCTGACCGTGATATCAAGTGCAGATGTTGGCTCATCGGCAATAATTAAATCAGGTTTTGGAATGAGCATCATTGCAATCATCACACGCTGCCCCATCCCCCCAGATATTTCATGAGGAAAAAGACGCATCACATGTTCAGGATCACGAATATGAACGGATTCTAACATAGATATGGTGCGTTCCCGCGCTTCAACTTTTGAAACACGATAATGAATACGGTAAGCCTCCATAATCTGTTCCCCAATTCGTATTAATGGATTAAGTGAATATTTGGGGTCCTGTAAAATCATTGAAATACGCTTCCCACGGATTTTTCTCATCTGAGGTTCACTTGCGGCCAATAAATCAACATCCTCAAAGCGCATTTTTTTAGCTTTCACAATGGCCGCTTTTGGACTCAACCTTAGTATTGCGCGCCCAGTCATCGATTTTCCAGATCCGGATTCACCAACAATTCCAATTTTTTCTTTTCCAACAGAAAAACTAACGCCACGCACAACTTCTGAAATGCCGCGCGTTGTAGGAAAAGAAATACGTAAATCTTCTACTTCTAATAATTTATTACCCATTGCGTGGATCCAATACATCACGAAGACCATCACCTAAAAGATTGAAAGCAAGACTTGCAAATAATATCGCACAGCCTGGTATTGCCGCCAACCACCAATTTGTCATCATAAATTCCCGCCCTGAAGAAAGCATCGCGCCCCATTCAGGACTGGGGAGTTGAGCTCCCAATCCTAAAAAACCAAGACCAGCAGCCGTTAAAATAATTCCAGACATATCCAAAGTTAATCGTACAATCACTGAAGGAATACACATGGGCGCAACGTGAAACAAAATTATTCTCCAAGCAGAAGCCCCTTGCAAGCGAACGACAGAAACATAATCAGAAGAACGTATTGTCAAAGTCTCAGCACGTGCTAAACGTGCAATTGGGGGCCATGCTGCAATTGAAATTGCAATAGAAGCATTTTCAATCCCTGGTCCCAATGCAGCTGAAAATGCAAGAGCTAAAATCAAACCTGGAAAAGCAAGAAAAATATCGACAATGCGCATGAGCACAGTATCAACCCATCCGCCCATATAACCAGATACAGTTCCAACAATAAGCCCTATTGGACCTACAATAACTGTTGTAAGAAAAACAACATAAAGAGTAATACGGGAACCAAAAACAAGGCGACTAAAAATGTCACGTCCCAATTCATCCGTTCCAAAATAATGCGCCATAGAGGGTGGCTGCAACCGATGCCCTAGATCATTGCTAAGAAAATCATGCGTAGCAATCCAAGGAGCAAAAAATGCACATATGATAATAATACAAATAATAAGCAGACCAAATACAGCCGAAAAGTTATGAAAAAACTTAACCAGTGCGTGATAAATTCTTTGTATGTTCGCCTGAATTATGGAGCTTGGAACAGGGTCGTTTAACCAACTACCCAAAGAAGATAATGATTGCGATTTATGATGATTACTTACTGTCATATTCAACGTGTCCTTGGATCAAAAATGCGATAAAGCAAATCAGAAAATAAATTAATGGCGACAAAGATAAATCCTACAAGTAAAGTACATCCTACAACTGCATTCATATCTCCGGCTAAAAGAGCATTTGTCAAGTAATGTCCAAAACCAGGCCAAGCAAAAACTGTCTCCGTTAAAACAGCCCCTTCTAATAAAAAAGCATAAGAAAGCGCAACAACGGTAATAATTTGAACAGCAGCATTTCGAAAGGCATGTCCCCATACCGTTCGCGCCCACGATAACCCCTTTACACGTGCAGTAATGATATATTCCTGATTAAGCTGCTCAATCATAAACCCACGAGTCATACGGCTAATATAAGCCATAGCACCGAAAGCTAAGATCAAAGCAGGCATAATAATGTGACTAAAAACATTACCAAAAGCCTCCCATTGTCCTTGGCTTGCAGTATCCCAAAGGAAAAATCCTGTTTTTGGTTCGAAAGAATATTCATAAAGAAAATCAATACGTCCTGGACCACCAACCCAGCCAAGCTTGGCGTAAAATATTAACAAAGCCATTAAACCGAGCCAAAACGTTGGAGTAGAATAACTTACAAGTGTAAAAACACGAACAACATAATCAATAAATGAATCGCGATACATTGCTGCAAAAACACCAAATGGAATTCCAAGACTTGTGCCAATAACAATAGCAACGGTTGCAAGCTCTAATGTTGCAGGAAATACACGCATAATATCAGCTAGAACAGGACGCCCAGAAGTTAAAGCATCTCCAAAGTCAAATAAAAATACATTATGAAGATACTTCCAATATTGAACAATCAACGGCTTATCAAGACCAAGCTTATAATACATTGCATCATAAGCTTCCTGACTGATATTATCACCAAGAATAGACAGAACTGGATCTAGAGGAAGAAGATGACCAAGAAAAAAAGTGATCGTCACCAACCCAAGCAATGTGATAAAAACTGAAATAAGAAGTTTCAATCCTTTGCATAAAAAATCCCATAAAAATAATCTTTTCTGCTTTTCTAATACAGCTCTTTCAGTCTCTGAAAGTGGCAAAACCATTATAAAAATCCCCTCTGTAGCGACAAAACATAAAGCAAATACCTTTTTTTATATAACGAAACAACCTCTTATTAAGCATGTTCTACAATCCTTCTCTATAACATGCTTCTTTTTATTTTTCTGCTTCATTGTAATAAAGTCTATAACTGTTCCAAATCCATTTTTTGACATCAGGTCCCATACCAACGGTATAATATGTCTGAAATAAATAAACCATAGGACCATGCTCTAGCACATAATGCTGTAAAGTACGATATTGCATGATACGCTTATTGGGGTCTTTCTCAAACAAAGCATCCATCACCATGTTATTAATATTTTCATCATAATACCCAGCGCGCCAAGCCAAATACATATTGTGCTTTTTTGTAAATGTTGGATCAGGATTAAACACGTGATTTAACGAGGCAGGATGTCCATCAGGATCGGCACTCCCCCACCCCATAATAGCAGTATCGTAATTTCCACCACGTACACGGCTCAACAATTGATTTTGTGCCATTTTTTCAATTGTCAGCTCAACACCAATTTTACGTGCATTGGCTTGAATAGACTGTGCAACAGACGACATATAACTAAGGCTTCCAACTAAAAGATTGGCTTTAAAACCGTTCGGATAACCAGCCTCAGTAATCAACTGTTTTGCTTTTTTCAAATCCAACTTAAAAGGCAGCCCTTCTTTTTCATCCAAAGCACCAGGAACACCCAAGGACATATAAGTTGCCCGCGGAATAGCAATCCCCTTCAAAACAGTTTTTCCAAGACCTTCATAATCAACCAAATAACGAAGTGCCAATCTGACCTTTTCGTTTGCAAAAATTGCATTCTTATTATTTAATGATAGATAAATAATCTGGGGGCGCAAAACACGACTAATTTTGACTAGGCCTCCCTTTTTTTCAAGATCTAAAATATCCTCTGAAGAAAGATCACGCGCTATATCCACATCACCTTTTTCCAAAAGAAGTCTTTGACTTGATGAATCTGCTACGTGCTGCACAACAATCTTCTTAATTTTAGGCACATCGCCCCAATAATGCTGTGTAGCCTCTAATACAACTTTATCTCCTGGAGACCAGCTCACCAATTTATAAGGTCCAACACAAGCCGAATGTGTTGCTAAATATTTATTCCCCATATCACCGTTAATACTCTGTGCTTCAATTGTTTTCCGATCAAGCAAAGCAGAAGCATAAGATTGTCCAATAACAGTCAATATGAGCTGAATAGGATAGGGTTTGTCTAATTTTAATTGTAAAGTCTTATCATCAAGAGCCTGAATATTTGTTTCAATATTGCTTTTGGTAAACCCATAATCCATTAAAGATTGAGCATAGCTTAATCCTAATTTAATAATCCGTCGCATCGACCATACCAGATCTTGCGCTGTAGCCGTCCTTCCGTCATTAAACTTTAAATCATCACGAAGATGAAAAACTATTCTTTTGCCATTATCTAAAACGTCCCAGGATTTTGCCATAGCAGGGCGAATTTTTGTAGGATCATGCTCATCATATTGCACTAACGCGCTGCAAATATTCGTCAATAACTCACTCGTCACAACCTCAACAGTTTGCGCTGGATCAAAACTACTAATTGAATCAATATTCCATGCCATTACCAACACATCTTTAGATGAGGCACTGAATACTGATGTTACACCCCCATTTAAAAAAGATATTATGCCTAATAAAATAGAAAATTTTTTCAACATTTTTTTCCCATTTTTCTTTCTATTACATTCTTGTGCCTTTTCACACATGGCAGTTGTAATTTTGCTCTTTCATCTTTTAAACAGCATAGTATCAAACATCAACTTCATTTAATCAAACTAGCACCTATAAAATAATTCTCTCATACGTCAATTTATATTCGGAATGCAGAGAATCTGTAGCCACAAACAAAGATCCTCTCCAATATAACTTTCTATATTCATCCCTCCTTAATAAACGACCTCCATCATATACAGCACAAACATCCATCACAGTCCCATCCTTTAAAAAGCTGAAGGACTTCTACGTGAAAGAATATTTTTATCATGCAATTATGATCAAGCTATTTTTACCTTTGACAACACGAAAAGACATTCTTATTTTTCAATTTTGCTATAAAAAATACGCGGCGCACTATTCCAAACCCATTTTTTGACATCAGGCGTCATCGCGACAACGCTATATTGCTGGTAAATAAACGCATAAGGTCCTTTTTGCATAAGTTCACGTTGTAAATCAGCATATATTTGCGCCCGTTTTTGCGGATCTTTTTGAAATAACGCCTCTTCAACTTTTTGATTCATCTTGGCATCAAAATACCCATACTGCCAACTAGGATAAGCTGTATTTTTTGCCTCAAACCGATTATCTGGATTATAAACAAGACGTGAAGCCATTGTATGAGGATCCGCAGAATCATTATTCCATCCGACAAAAATTGTATCAAAAGCTCGGGCATAAAGTTTTGAAAACAACTGTGTACCTGCCACACGTTCAATTTTAAGACGCACCCCTGCCTGCACAGCACTATCTTGGAGTGACTGAGCAAGTAACAAAGTATAAGGAGTGTTTGATACGAGAAAATTTGCCTCAAACCCGTTTGGATAACCGGCCTCTGCTAAAAGTTGCTTGGCTTTTTGAATATCAAGCTTAAATGGTTGTCCTTCTTTTTCATCCAAAGCCCCAAAATTGCCAAGAGGAATAAAACTTGCCCGTGGAATACCAATCCCTTTGAGAAGTTTCTTGCCAAGACCCTCATAGTCTATAAGATAACGCATCGCCAAGCGTACTTTTTCCTTAGCAAAAATAGGATTCATCGTATTAAATCCCCAATACATCATGGTTGGCACCAACACTTTTTCAACTTTAACATCTGTTTTTTTTTGCAGATCTGCAAGATCTTCAGGTGTCAAATTACGAGCAACATCAATATCATGTTTTTGCAATAACAAGCGCTGTGTTCCTGGCTCTGCAACATGGCGAATTAAAATCTGCTTTAGTTTAGGAGCTTGTCCCCAATAGTGAGAACTTGCACGCAACAAAATCGCTTCTCCAGGGCGCCAACTTTTTAACTGATAAGGACCAACACAAGCAGCATGAGTTTTCAAATACTGATTTCCTAAATCACCATTTTTTTCATGCTTCATGATCGTCTTACGATCAAGCAAAGCTGTTGCACGACTCGCAACAATATTATTAAGAATAAGCTCTGCTGGATAAGGCTTATCAAATTTCATCACCACTGTTTTCTCATCAAGAGCTTGTAAAGCATCATCAACATTTTGTTCTGTAATTCCATATTCATTAAAAATTGCTGCATTAGCCATCTGCAGTTTGACAATCCGCTTCATACCCCAAATAAGATCATTGGCATTGGCTGATCTACCATCATTAAACTTCAAACCATCACGCAAATGAAAAGTAATCACCGTACTGTGATCATCACCTGAAACATCCCAATGCGTTGCTAAAGCTGGAACCATTTTAGCAGGATCATCTGTCGCAGTACTGACCAAGTTATCACAAACATTTCCAATAATTTCACTTGCATAAACATCATTGCTTTGGGCAGGATCAAACGTACTGATTGCATCAAGATTCCAAGCCATCACAAGAGTATTAACCGGTGTTTTTGCTGAAACCTGTTGTACAACTACTCCCAGTGCCATAAGAGTAGCAACAAGAGAGCTGCTACTTTTCAATACTGTTTTCTTCAAGTTCATAAATTTTTCCCTTTATTTATTTTTATTAATTAATGACGCTGAAATAACATGGCAAATTTATAATGATATACATTAAACAAATATATTCTAATCGCCTATACAGAGTCATTTACTTTATAAATTCATTGACTTATATCTCAATCAAACTATAGCGAACATGCAATATATGCTTTGCTAACCAGTATTACATTCTTTTCATACTTTTCATAACCTTTCTTTGCATACGATAATGCAGTATATCAGCCCCCTCCCCAAAATGGTAAGTTTAAAAAAAATCATTGCGCAAAAATTTATGAATTCACTATTCTATTCCTTTAGGCAGTATTTAAAATAAAATATGCAAACTTTAAAATTGTCATTCTCCTCAAACACTCAATTTCAAGATGCAGCACATCTTTACTACATGATCAAAACTGCACTAAAACAGCAGCAGAAAGGCATAAGAAAAGATCTTTTCTAAAACTCTACCCCCCACAAAAATCTGCTTTATCTTTTGAGAGATAAAGCTCGCAATAAAAGAATACACACTAAAATGCACTTCTGTATTGATAAAAACAAAATTCATTAGACTACCCCCCCAAAGACATAACGAATATAAACCCTTCTAACCTTTAGTGTGCATCATTGCTTTACCCCTATAAAAATAGAGCAGAAAACAACATACTGCAATAAAACCCTTGCTCCCAGCAGAAACATACAGAGATTCAACTAAGCAATGTAGTGGATATAAGCCTGCCTGAGCTTAATCATCTTCCCAAAAATTGGAGCGCACACGCGGCAAGATCACTCTCTAATAGAAGAAAACTATCAGATAATGAAATGCAACACAAGCAGCTTAAGTCATTTAATTTCATAATTTCAATTTTTCGTCTCTGCATTTCATTTTATATTGCCTAGATAAGTATTTCGACCTACACACAAATAAACCAACAGTCATACAAGCAAAGTAAAATATAACAATGCAACAACAGCACCCATCTAAAAACCACTTTGCATTGGTCAATAAGCATGAATAAAATATTCATTACTTATTATAAAGGTCATGTCATTAACAGAAATAAAAACACCCCTTCTGAATCATTTCAAATACCAAGGACTGGTTATACAATATTGAGAGCTAGTATAGTGTGTGATGGTGCCTATTTGCTCCTTCATAAGCGTAAAGATGGGGTATACAATGGATTTACTGTTATACTATTCACGGAGTGCGTCAAAAAATTGGCTTTGGTACACTAGATGTTTCTTTAAAACATACAAGACATTACCATTATCTTACTTCAGATACATAACAGTTAAGTTATCATTCCTTTTTTCATCTGTTTTTTCATCCTCAAAATTACACCTTTATTATTTTGAGTACCAACAACAGTAGAAAATCATTAATATTGTATAGTTTGTATATTTCAATTACCTTATACAGTGGAGTTGTGTAGTCTAATACATTTATTAAACAATTCAATTATTATCCTATTGATCATTCCCCTTACAAAAGAACGTTGGCCAATTTATCGACAAAAACATCCTTCAAGATGATCATTAACAATCCCCACGGACTGCATAAAAGCATAACAAATTGTGGGACCAATAAATGTCCAGCCACGTTTCTTCAAGTCTTGAGAAAGACGAAGAGACGCAGGGGTTATAGGATGAGCCGACAGTGTTTGAAAGTCTATCTTTTCATAACGCTCTGATTGTGGTGGCTGAAAAGACCAAAAATAGCGGGACAAGCTCCCCCACTCTGTTATAATTTCCTGTGCTCTAAGTGCATTATTAAGCACTGATTGAATTTTTCCTTGATGGCGAACAATGTTTTTATTCTGCATTAATATTTTCACCTTTAGCTCATCATAATGAGCAATCTTTTCAAGGTCAAAGTGATCAAATGCAATGCGAAAAAAAGAGCGTTTTTTTAAAATTGTAAACCAAGAAAGCCCCGCTTGGAAACCTTCAAGACAAATTTTTTCAAACAAACAGATATCCTTAAAAACAGGTTTTCCCCATTCGTTATCATGATAAGCACAATAAAGTGGATCCGTTCCAGCCCATGCGCAACGAACTTTTCCATCCACTCCCTTAAGAAGACCTTCCGCAAGCATGGCATTAACCGTATTAAAAGAGAGTTCCTTGATCATCGCTTGGCGACTTTATCTGCTTGTGTTTTGAACGTTTAGAAAAAACAGGTTCTTGTATTGCAACACTGATATCACCATCAAAAAAGCGTAAATTTATTTGCCCTGTTTCAGGAAACTGAAGCAACCGTTTAATGGGCTTATTATCTTGTCCCAAAGCCAAAACAAAACCACGCTCTAAAATATTCTGATAAGAAGTGCTTTTTAAAAGCCTAAATGCAAGCTCCATTTGGGCACGTTGTTTTTCCACGCTACGCACAAAAGCACGATGAAGGCGCGCCGTATATTCCTTTGTATTGCGTTGCGCTTTTTCATTATTTAACAAACGTAACGAAAGACGTAAACGAAGAGTATGAAAAGAAAAACGTTTTTTATCGTAGCTTACACAAAGAGCACGCTGTAATCGATTTGAAATTTCATCAAAACCACGCCGTGGTAGAGCGAAAAGTTGGTCGACAGTGGGAAGACCACGTCTGACTGCACGCAACTTTTGTTGATGAAAATCAAAAGAACGTACAAGTCCCTTGCGCAAACGTGCCCCAAGAGACGCAACACACACTTCAAGATCAAGCTTAACGGGAACAGCCTTTTCTGCAGCTCCTGTAGGAGTTGGAGCACGCCAATCAGCGACATAATCAATTAAAGTCCAGTCCGTTTCATGCCCAACAGCAGAAATAACGGGAAGAGCAGAGGCATAAACAGCACGAACAACAGCTTCGTCATTAAACCCCCACAAATCTTCTAAACTTCCCCCTCCCCGTGCAACAATAATAAGATCAGGTTTTGGAATAAGTCCTCCTGAAGCAAGAGCATTAAAACCTTCAACAGCAACAGCTACCTCTCTCCCACTTGTTTCCCCCTGAACACGTACAGGCCAAACCAAAATATGTAACGGAAAACGGTCGGATATACGATGAATAATATCACGAATAACAGCACCTGTTGGTGATGTGACAACGCCTATAATTCGAGGCATATAAGGCAAAGGTTTTTTCTTTGCTTCATCAAATAAGCCTTCTTCCACAAACTTTTTCTTACGATTTTCAAGAAGTGTCATCAAAGCACCAACCCCCGTTGGTTCAAGAGCCTCAATGACAATTTGATATTTCGATGACCCTGGATAAGTTGTAAGTTTACCAACAGCAACCACTTCCATCCCTTCTTCAGGAGGAAATTTAAGCTTTTCCATCACTCCACGCCAAATAACAGCTTCCAACCGTGCCTTATCATCCTTTAAAGCAAAATAAGCATGTCCTGAAGCATGAGTACCACGGTAACCTGATATCTCCCCACGCACCCGTACATAACCAAACTTTTCTTCAACAACACGCTTTAGAGCTCCTGCTATTTCGGAAACAGTAAATTCTGCCACATTTGTTACACCTGTTTTTTCACTAAACAAA
The DNA here is from genome assembly GCF_042194015.1 of Bartonella sp. MU37NMGALS. Lineage (NCBI taxonomy): Bacteria > Pseudomonadati > Pseudomonadota > Alphaproteobacteria > Hyphomicrobiales > Bartonellaceae > Bartonella > Bartonella sp. MU37NMGALS. The sequence continues at coordinate 25,915 of NZ_JBHIML010000012.1, read as the reverse complement.
CTTACCATTTTTCAATTCTTTACGCCCGTTTCTGTAAATCTTTTTGAAACAACACAATCTTTAAAATTTTTATTTATAGCTTCATCAAAATATCCATAACACCGGCTAGAACAGCTTATATTTCGAATTTCAAACCGATTATCCGAGTTATAAAAAAGCTTGGAGCCGTTGTATGGGGATCTCCAGAGTTATTATTCCATCCGAAAGCTGTATCAATAGAAGTTAAAATATTCAATCTTAACATCCACACAAACACATCTTTCATAAGAATTCCTGAAATAAAATTCTCTACACAACATAGTAATCCATTCCCGATAAAATTCAACGTATTGCAAAGTGTTAAAGAGCTTTGCAATACATCAAATATATCATGATCATGTTTTTTATATTTTATAAACCTGATACCTTCTTATTTTTCAATTGCACTATAAAAAATACGTGGTGCACTATTCCAAACCCATTTTTTAACATCAGGTGTCATAGCTACAGTATGATACGTCTGATAGATAAAAGCATAGGGTCCTTTCTGCATAAATTCACGTTGCAAATCAGCATACATTTGCGCCCGTTTTTTGGGATCTTTTTCAAACAACGCATCTTGAACCTTTTGATTCATAGTTTCATCCAAATACCCATGGCACCAACTCGCATAGCCTGTATTTTTAGCCTCAAGCCGATTATCAGGATTGTAAATAAGGCGTGAAGCCATTGTATGAGGATCCGCAGAATCATTATTCCATCCGAAAAAAATCGTATCAAAAGTACGTGCATAAAATTTTGAAAACAACTGCGTACCTACAAAACGTTCAATTTTAAAACGCACCCCAACCTTTTTTGCATTGTCTTGAAGGGACTGAGCAATTGGCAAAGCAAAAGGATAAGGAGATGCCCCTGCAAAAATATTGGCCTCAAAACCATCTGGATAACCTGCTTCCGTTAAAAGTTCCTTTGCTTTTTGGAGATCAAGTTTAAAGGGTTGTCCTTCTTTTTCATCTAAAGCCCCAAAATTACCAAGAGGAATAAAACTTGCACGGGGAACACCAACATCTTTGAGAAGAGTCTTACCGAGTCCTTCATAGTCAATAAGATAGCGCATCGCTAAACGCACTTTTTCATTGGCAAAAATAGGATTTGTCACATTGAACCCCCATATGATCACGGATGGCTCTAACACTCTTTCAACTTTAATATCGGTTGTTGCTTGGAGATCTGCCAAATCCTCTGGCATCAAATTACGTGCAACATCGATATCGTGTTTTTGCAACAATAAACGTTGTGTTCCAGGCTCCGCGACATGGCGAATTAAAATCTTCTTCAATTTAGGCGCCTCACCCCAATAATTGGAGCTTGCACGCAATAAAATCCCTTCTCCAGGGCGCCAACTCTCTAACTGATAAGGACCAACACAAGCAGAATGGCTTGCCAAATACCGGTTTCCCATATCACCATTTTTTTCGTGTTTCATGAGTGTCTCACGATCAAGCAAAGCAAGAGTACGACTAGTGGCAAAATGGCTAAGAATAAGCTCTGCTGGATAAGGTTTATCAAATTTCATCACCACCGTTTTCTCATCCGGTGCTTGAAAAGCCTCATCAACATTCTGTTCTGTGATACCATATTCATTAAATGTCGCCGCAGTAGCCATCTTCAATTTAACAACCCGCTTCATGCTCCAAATTAGATCATTGGCATTCGCAGGACGACCATCATTGAACTTCAAACCATCACGCAAATGAAAAGTAATCACCGTACGCTGATCATCACTTAAAACATCCCAACTCTTCGCCAAAGAGGGAACAAGTTTAGCTGCGTCATCTTTAGCTGGTTCAACTAAATTATCACAAACATTGACAAGAACTTCGTTACCATAACGGTCATTAATTTGTGCGGGATCAAATGTACTTATTGAATCAAGATTCCAAGCCATCACAAGCGTATCGGCAGGTGTTTTTGCTGAAACTTGTTGCACCAAAATCCCCAGTGCAATAACAGCAGAAACAAAAGCACTGCTCCCTTTCAATATTTTTCCTTTCAAGTTCATAGACTTTTCCTTTTAAAATTTATTGTATAAGCTCTCCATGCAACAATAACGTGCAAGAAATAATAAGATTAGACTTAGAAAACATACCTCCTCGAAATAAAATTAAAAACTCAACAGAAAACGATCTGATATAAAACGAAGGTATTAGGCATAACAGCATCTGTTGGAGATATCACAGTGCTTACAATTTGGGACATATCAGGCAAAGTTTCCTTTTGCTTTATCAATCAGACCTTTTGCTTCAAATTTCTTTTTTGATTTTCTAAAAAGTGTCGCGAAAACACCACGTCCGGTTACTTCAAGAGCCTCAATAAAAATTTGATATTTTGATGATTTTGAATGAATTGTAATTTGCTGAAATTGATCATTTACCCTCCTTCTCAAGAGAAAATTTGAATTTTTTCATCACTCCCCATAAAATAATACCCCAATTGCGGAGTGTTATCTTTCAAAACAAAAGGAAACATAACATAGGCATCATAAAAAACTGATATTCCTCTTTGCCTCCACACCAAAACTCTTCTTCAACATTGCAAAGTCTTTACTCCTTTAACAATGCTAAATGCCACAACATTTGTTGTACTAATTTTTTAGCAAATAAATTGACCACTTTTCAATTCATGAAAGTTGAAATATTAACTCTTAAACATCCAAGCAAATACATCCTTAATGAGAATTAATATCTCTTTTGAAATATAAATATTGAAAAGACACTCAGCAACATATCTCCTATTATTCACAATCTTTGACGTATTGCAAAATTCTTAAATGCTTTGCAATACGTCAAATACATCATGATCATACCTTTTTTGCATTTTATAAACTTGATACCCTCTTATTTCTCAATAGCACTATAAAAAATACGCGGCGCACTATTCCAAACCCATTTTTTGACATCAGGCGTCATCGCGACAACGCTATATTGCTGGTAAATAAACGCATAAGGTCCTTTTTGCATAAGTTCACGTTGTAAATCAGCATATATTTGCGCCCGTTTTTGCGGATCTTTTTGAAATAACGCCTCTTCAACTTTTTGATTCATCTTGGCATCAAAATACCCATACTGCCAACTAGGATAAGCTGTATTTTTTGCCTCAAACCGATTATCTGGATTATAAACAAGACGTGAAGCCATTGTATGAGGATCCGCAGAATCATTATTCCATCCGACAAAAATTGTATCAAAAGCTCGGGCATAAAGTTTTGAAAACAACTGTGTACCTGCCACACGTTCAATTTTAAGACGCACCCCTGCCTGCACAGCACTATCTTGGAGTGACTGAGCAAGTAACAAAGTATAAGGAGTGTTTGATACGAGAAAATTTGCCTCAAACCCGTTTGGATAACCGGCCTCTGCTAAAAGTTGCTTGGCTTTTTGAATATCAAGCTTAAATGGTTGTCCTTCTTTTTCATCCAAAGCCCCAAAATTGCCAAGAGGAATAAAACTTGCCCGTGGAATACCAATCCCTTTGAGAAGTTTCTTGCCAAGACCCTCATAGTCTATAAGATAACGCATCGCCAAGCGTACTTTTTCCTTAGCAAAAATAGGATTCATCGTATTAAATCCCCAATACATCATGGTTGGCACCAACACTTTTTCAACTTTAACATCTGTTTTTTTTTGCAGATCTGCAAGATCTTCAGGTGTCAAATTACGAGCAACATCAATATCATGTTTTTGCAATAACAAGCGCTGTGTTCCTGGCTCTGCAACATGGCGAATTAAAATCTGCTTTAGTTTAGGAGCTTGTCCCCAATAGTGAGAACTTGCACGCAACAAAATCGCTTCTCCAGGGCGCCAACTTTTTAACTGATAAGGACCAACACAAGCAGCATGAGTTTTCAAATACTGATTTCCTAAATCACCATTTTTTTCATGCTTCATGATCGTCTTACGATCAAGCAAAGCTGTTGCACGACTCGCAACAATATTATTAAGAATAAGCTCTGCTGGATAAGGCTTATCAAATTTCATCACCACTGTTTTCTCATCAAGAGCTTGTAAAGCATCATCAACATTTTGTTCTGTAATTCCATATTCATTAAAAATTGCTGCATTAGCCATCTGCAGTTTGACAATCCGCTTCATACCCCAAATAAGATCATTGGCATTGGCTGATCTACCATCATTAAACTTCAAACCATCACGCAAATGAAAAGTAATCACCGTACTGTGATCATCACCTGAAACATCCCAATGCGTTGCTAAAGCTGGAACCATTTTAGCAGGATCATCTGTCGCAGTACTGACCAAATTATCACAAACATTGCGAACAATTTCACTTCCATAAACATCAGTGAGCTGCGCAGGATCAAACGTACTGATTGCATCAAGATTCCAAGCCATCACAAGGGTATCAGCCGGTGTTTTTGCTGAAACCTGTTGTACAACTACCCCTAGTGCAATAAGAGCAGAAACAAGAGATCCGCTACTTTTCAGTATTTTTCTTTTTAAGTTCATAGACTTTTCCTTTTAAAGTTTATTGTATAAATTCCCCACGCAACAAGAATGCGCAAAATAATAAAATTAGACAAACCACAGGCTCTGAGAGATAAAGTATTAAAACTTTCAAACAACACCACTTACCAACCACTTCTCCTGCCCATAGTTATAAACCAACTCCCAATATGCAGCAAAAAACAATCTAATATATGGTGAATGACATAATCCATCGGAAATCTATTGATAATATTACAACGTCTACCATTGAAAGCTATAAAACAAAGATTTTTCTCTCATGTTGAACAAGCTTGCCTCTTCTTTACTCTAGGTTTTTATGCCGTCAAAGGACTATTCCCCGTTAGTTCAAAAACCTTAATAACTAAAGAGCCTTCATAATAATTTGATATTTCAACAAAAACAGAAAATTTGCCCATCGGCCAACATCAACCGCCTCTACCCCTTCTGCAAAAGGAATTTTGAATTTTTCCATAATTCCCCACTAAACAATGGCTTCTAATTATAAATTGCTTCCAAATAAAAGGAGCACGAGCACCACAAACCTCTGATATTCCCTCACGCGGACATACATAAAAAAACTTTTTTCAATATCGTATTTTAGATATCTTTGCTCCTTTAACAACACTCAATTCATTGCTTATATTTTTTCAGAAAAAAAGATCTTTTCAATGCACTAAGGTTGAAATATCTGAATATAATACCTATGTAAGCACACCATTATCAGAATAGATAGTCTTTTTTTAAGTAAACTGTCTTGAAATATTATTTCTATACACAACAAATAAGTCGGCTAGTCGGCTGCAAAATCTTCAACGAACAAAAACTCTTACCCTGACGCGAAATATCAAAACGTTATAAAATTTTTCTACAAATTCTCAGAAAAGAAGTGCCACGAAAATATCACTAAAATGCAATAAAACACGCGTATATTTCAAAAAAAGTAGTGTTATTACACCAGTACTAAGGTGATAAACTCAAAAAAGTAAGAAAAAATAAAGAATGTTTTTCTTTTATGATAATAACATCGCTGTACTATGATAATACAATTAAAAAAAACGATTTTCGAAAGTATATCAAAATGAACCGAAAGAAAAAAATGTTAGATTCTTCTCATGCGTTTCTTGGAGGAATATTAAGCCGTATTAGCCTAAAATTGCTTATCCTTTCATTCTTCATTGGCGTCGTAATGAATTTTTTGGGATGGACACACCGAAACCTCATACACAAAATAGTAGATTTTTTTCAATCACTATGGGAAGCAGGATTTATAACGCTTACAAATTTCTTCCATATAACTATGACGGGAGCTATTGTTGTTGTGCCTATTTTTCTTATCTTACGAGTTTTTCATAAAAAATAAACGCCTTAACATTTTCCTTGCGTTAATCTTTTCGAAAAATCAAACGACATAAAAATCCTGTAGTAATAGCAATAATCACTGCAACAACACCATATAAAAAACGATACTTGTGCGCTGCATAAAAAATTGTATAAGCGATATGTGCTTTAACAATTTCAAGAGTCGTTGTTGCACTATCAATAAACTGTCCATCACGAAAAAGATAAGCACGAACTTTATAATGTCCAACCGGGATATTTGCTGGCAAACGAAAATGTGCTGTGAAAAGTGTGTCAGAACCAAAACGAACTCCACCTACTTCCTCATAATAAAGGCTTTTAGCTTTTTGTAATTTTATAAGTTCATCGCGAAAGCTTTGTATTTTTTTCTGATCTTGTTCATCTGTCTGCAATGGCAAATACAGTAATCCTAACCCCAAGCGTTTATAATCTTCAATACTCGTAATATCATCAATTTCACGCGTTGTGACCATAGAGTAAAAAAGAGGAACCTTTTTAAAAATAAGAGAATCTGTATTAACCCATACACCGGCATTGCGTTTTTTTTCTCGCATCACCATTGTCCGATCTTGTCCCTCCAAGCTTACAACAATATCATAACGGTTCTGTCGAGAATATAACGGATCAATATTTTCCAAAACACCAGCAATATAAAGATCACGACCAGCAAAATTTGCATCCACAGTAATCGTATTCGTTGTTACGATAATTTGGACAGTTTCGTGATCAACTTGATCAATGAATGTATCTGGCGTCCCAACATGTGACCATGTAGAAAAAGAAATAAAACAAAAGCAACCCGCAATGATCCATAAAGAAAATAATCTACCCATTTTTATCTCATAAGAATATCCAGAGAGAAAAGATTATCAGGGCGTATAAATAATTGAAAAGCAAGACGCATACACACAATCAACACTAAAAATGCAAGTGCCATACGCAATTGTTCAGCCTTTAATTTCCGTCCAGCCCTTGTTCCATATTGCGCACCAATACTTCCTCCAAGCATTAACAAAAAAGCCAAGACAATATCAACGGACTGATTAGTCATACTTTGCAAAACTGTGGTGAAAGAAGACACAAATGTAATCTGAAAAAGTGAAGTCCCAATCACCACACTGGTTGGAACACGTAGAAGATAAATCAATGCTGGTATCATAAAGAACCCCCCACCAACTCCCATAATAGAAGACAACAACCCCACAATGAGACCAATCCCTAAAACTGGAATGATGCTAACATATATCATAGATGTCCGAAAACGCATTTTAAAAGGTAAGCGATGAATCCAATTGTGTCGACCAGCAAGACAAACATTGGTCTTTTCTGCCTTACGCTTGCGCATCATATCATACCAACTTTCAATGATCATCAAGCTTCCTACACTTCCAAGAAGAATCACATAAAGAAGCGAAATCATTAAGTCTAATTGACCTAACTTTTTCAAAACAGAGAAAACCTGAATCCCGATTAAAGAACCACCCCCTCCTCCAATCGCCAAAAGAATACCAAGTTTAATATCGAGCGTACGTCTTCTAAAATGTGTAATTGCTCCTGTGACAGATGACGCAATCATCTGGTTAGCACCTGTTCCAACAGCAATAGCAGGAGGAATATTATAAAAAATCAATAACGGTGTGATGAGAAACCCACCACCAATTCCAAAAAGGCCTGAAAAAAAACCAGCAACGACTCCCATACCAATCAAGATCAGCATATTGAGTGACATTTCAGCAATTGGTAAATAAATACTCACTTACAGAACCTTCAAGATAATTTGAGTTTTTTTAACAATTAGAGAATCTTTCTCCAATTATCCTCTTTTCCAATAATCTCTTTTGCGTATTTAAAAGGATAATTTTAGTTATCATAGCTTTCGCACAAACACGAATGTGCAATACATTTCACATCTATTAACATCAACATCATAAAAATTAAAAAAAACGAGCTCCTTTTAAAAAGCTATAAAGACATAACGCTATCGCACCCACAAATACAACGGTTAAAAAACAAAGAATACTTTTTTTTACCAAATAAGATAAAAACGAGACATGTTCCCGAGACTGCGCCTTTAAAGAAGAAAAATCATTCTCAATGCAATGATTAGATGCCTGAACACCCATCTTACCCTTTTCTTCTATCACAGCACGCTTTACTATTCCCTCATCCTTTTTAAAGGAAGATTTCAGAGCATCACTGGGCAAAGAGCTTCTATTTTCTTTCTGCAACGTATTTTCAACATTTGCTTGGAGTGGAATTATACCGTTTTGTTTCGAAAAATTTTTCACCTTTTGAAGGAATAAGCGTTCTTGATTTCCCTCACATTCCATATGAGCAAGTTTTTGTACAACAGAATCAAGTGATTTTGAGCGAGACACCCGTCGTGTTAGCGCTTCTTCTCCTAAACTTTTTTTTTCATTCTGCAAACTTTTAACAATTGTTGTAATCTGTTCTAAAGACTGGAAAAGCTTTTTTTCTCTTTGTCGACGTATATAATGTTCAGCCAAAATGGCCCGACTAATATCATCTAAGTAAGATTTAAAATGCTCTTCTACAGAACTCTGCTGCATCAAAGAACGGGGCGAATGCTTCATTTGCATTTGTGCATAAACGGTGCGTAACTTTTGAGCAATATCCGACATCGTTACTTTCACAGAAGTATCCATTCTCTCTTTTTTTTCAACAAAAGAAAAGACTTTATCGTTCCTAACCTGTTTGGTCGCTTGGTCGATCGTATGACCCTTCGTATTCACAAACGCCTACCCCTCATTAACCTTTTTGAAAAGAATCGCACAAATGATGAGAAAGTGTGCTCTATTTTAGTAAATAGAGCTTTAAGAACTCCCAAAAACTTTTTGCTAGAAATATTTTTCCCCAATCTTCATCGAAAATATTTGAAAGAAAGATCTTTAATTTTTCTGTCTTCAAGATTTGAAGAGCAAAATCATTCCCCCATTTTTGTCTTTTTCACTTAATTTTTCATTGTATAAAGAACCTATTGCACCATTATAAATAAAGCAAAAGCATAAGAAACTAAAAAAGAATATTCTCACAAGACAGATTGATTTTTTTACTTTTTATTCAAGCAAATAAGGCAATTATGGCAATGCAAAAATATGAAGATTGAAAATGACAACGAGAAAGTACAAGTAAACGTAAAAGAGAAAGTACAAGTAAACGTAAAAAAGCTTATATGAAAAAGAACACAAATTATAAATGAGACTTCATTCTAAACAATTTGGTTTCTTATGAAGATTGCTATAAAATTGCTATAAACTTGTGATCATAAAAACAAAGAGGATCATTATGAAGATAATTGTCGCTGTCAAACGTGTTGTTGATTATAACATCAAGATACGCGTCAAACCCGATAATACAGGCGTTGATCTGTCTCACGTAAAAATGTCTATGAATCCTTTTGATGAAATAGCCGTGGAGGAGGCTATTCGCCAGAAAGAATCCGGTAAAATTTCAGAAATTCTTCTTGTTTCAATTGGCCCAGAAGCAACCCTAGAAACTCTACGAACAGGACTTGCAATGGGCGCTGATCGCGCACTTCTTGTCACAACGGATCAAACACTTGAACCCTTAGCAATTGCTAAGGTTCTCAAAGCTATTGTTGATGAAGAAAAACCCGATATGGTCTTTTTAGGAAAACAAGCAATTGATGACGATAGCAACCAAACAGGACAAATGCTCGCTGCTCTTCTTGGTTGGGGACAAGCAACTTTTGCCTCACATCTTAACATAGAAAATGGGCATGCTACAGTTACCCGTGAAGTTGATAATGGAACACAAACTCTTTGTCTTCCCCTTCCCATGGTTATGACCGCCGATCTACGGCTCAATGAACCGCGTTACACCTCTCTCCCCAATATCATGAAAGCAAAAAAGAAAATCATTGAACAAAAATCTCTTGCTGATCTTGGCATCGATACGGAAGCACGCTTAACAATTTTAAGCGTTGAAGAGCCAAAACCCCGTCAACCCGGTATTAAAGTGGCGAATGTAGTAGAGCTTGTCAGTGCACTAAAACAAAAGAGCTGCATTTAATATTCTCACCACTAGAGTAAAAGCAACACTCACATAAAAGGGCAAAAACTTATGGCAATTCTTTTATTGGCTGATCATAATACAGAAGAAACAGCAAAAGTGCTCACCGCTGCACGCGCACTCAGTAATGATATCGATATTCTGGTTTGCGGAGAAAAAATTCAAACGATAGCGGAAAATAGTGCTAAACTTAGTGGTGTGCGGCAAGTTCTTATTGCAAAAGCAGACTATTTAGCCCATCAACTTGCCGAGCCTATGGCAGATACAATTCTCACGTTAGCAAATGATTATGATGTGATCATGGCTGCATCCAGCAGCACTGGGAAAAATGTGATGCCACGCGTAGCAGCCCTTCTTGATCTTATGCAAATTTCAGACATTACCGCCGTTCTTTCACCCGATACCTTCAAACGACCCATTTATGCAGGCAATGTACTTGAAACTGTCCGCACCAATGATCATAAAAAAATTATAACAGTTCGCACAGCTTCTTTCACACCAACGCCTTCCCAAAATAATTCTGCTCCCATTAAAATAATAACACCAGCTCCTAATCCAAATCTTTCTTCTTTCGTAAAAACAGAAACCAACAAAAGTGATCGTCCTGATCTTACCTCTGCACGTGTTATTATATCAGGCGGGCGTGGTCTTGGTTCTCAAGAACAATTTATGGCACTTCTTCTTCCTCTTGCAAACAAATTAGATGCCGCTTTAGGTGCCAGCCGCGCAGCAGTTGATGCAGGCTACGCCCCCAATGAATGGCAAATTGGACAAACAGGAAAAGTCGTTGCCCCTGAACTCTATATCGCTGTTGGCATTTCCGGTGCAATCCAGCATTTAGCCGGTATAATGGATGCACAAATTATTGTTGCCATTAATAAAGATGAAGAAGCTCCCATCATGCAAATTGCGGATTACAGCCTTGTAGGTGATCTCCACCAAATTGTTCCAGAATTGGAGAAAGCTTTATAAACCATGAAAGCACCTCTGCATGACCAACGTGAAAGTATGGAGTTTGATATAGTCATTGTCGGAGCAGGACCTGCGGGACTTTCTGCCGCAATTCGTTTTAAACAAATTAATCCTGAGCTTTCTGTCACAATTGTTGAAAAAGGGACCGAAGTTGGCGCACATATTCTCTCGGGCGCAGTTGTTGACCCCATTGGTATCGATACACTCTTACCAGAATGGAGAAATGACAACGACCATCCCTTCACAACCCCGGTCACCCAAGACCAATTTTTTTTTCTAAAGCCTCAAAAAGCGACACTATTGCCCAATATTTTGCATCCCAAAATCTTATCAAATAACGGATGTTATATCGTTTCGCTTGGGAGAGTCTGCCGCTGGCTAAGCAAAAAGGCTGAAGCGTTGGGTGTTGAAATCTATCCTGGTTTTGCAGCAACAGAGCCCATCATCCAAAAAGATAACGGAGCTATCATTGGTGTTCTCACCGGTGATATGGGGCTTAACAAAGATGGAACCCCTGGAAAAAATTATATGCCTGGTATGGCGTTATTGGCAAAATATACTCTGATTGCAGAAGGAGCACGCGGCTCAATTGCAAAACAACTGATGCAACATTTCAACCTTAGCAAAAATCGTGAACCACAAAAATTTGGTCTTGGACTCAAAGAACTCTGGGAAATTGATCCCCACAAACACCAACGCGGTTTAGTGCAACATTTCACTGGTTGGCCCTTAGACAATAATACCGGTGGTGGTGGCTTTCTTTATCAGCAAGAAAACAATGTCATTTCTGTCGGTTTTGTTGTGCATTTAGATTACAAAAATCCTTATCTTTCTCCTTTTGAAGAATTTCAACGTTTTAAAACACATCCAAAACTCTATGAAATCTTCAAAGGTGCAAAACGTCTTTCGTATGGTGCACGTGTTATCAGCGAAGGAGGTTGGCAATCTGTACCAAAACTCACCTTTCCTGGAGGAGCACTTATTGGCTGCTCTGCTGGCTTTGTCAATGTTCCTCGTATCAAAGGCTCACACAATGCCATCTTATCTGGCATATTAGCTGCCGATAAAATCGCTGCCGCTCTCGCGCAAGGACGTGCCCATGATGAGGTCAAAGAAATCGAAGAACAGTGGCGAAAAGGTCCCATTGGCAAAGATCTTTATAAAGTGCGAAATGCCAAACCGCTCTGGGCAAAATATGGGACAAAATATGGAATTAAACTTGCCGGTTTTGATATGTGGTGGCAACAGCTGTTCGGATTTTCCTTATTTAAAACACTCCCCCACAAAAAGGAAGAGTATGCATATCTTGAACCAGCAGAAAAATTTCAACCCATTGCTTACCCAAAACCAGATGGCGTTGTAACCTTTGATCGCCTTTCAAGTGTTGCCCTTTCCAATACGCACCATGAAGAAAATCAACCTTGCCATTTAAAAATAACCTCATTAAGAAAACAAAAAGACTCCGAATATGTAATCTATGGAGCACCTTCCACACACTATTGCCCCGCCGCTGTCTACGAGTGGCTAGAGAATAATAATCATCTAACTTATATGATCAACGCTTCAAATTGCATACATTGTAAAACATGCGATATCAAAGATCCGAACCAAAATATCACTTGGACCTGTCCGCAAGGCAATGACGGCCCCTTCTATCCCAATATGTAATGCCCCAATGTACAATCATTGTTCACTCTCCCAAAATTGAAATATACAAAACGCAATGAATAAAAATATTCTCCTCAGATCAGAAATCTATCAATCACCTTCCTGCATACGTTCTTTCACAATGTAAAAAGGACTCTATTCTTATATAAAATACTCTCCCCACCGTATGACTTTTTTCAATAGCAAAACATAACATATTTTTATCAAAAATTTTTATCTAAATGACAAAACAATAATGAATATATTCTTGAAAATTCTGCAATAAAGAAACAGCCGCGCTTCTCGAAAAGAAGGAAAATAAGTCCGCTCTACTTTGCTCCCTCTCCCACATGATCCAAAATGCTTTTAGCCCATCATAAGAAACATCAATTGTTTTAACTAGCCAAGAACAAAAGCCATGACGACGCGCTTCAAGTTTATTTTTTCTCCTAAACTTTGCCAAGTAATGCTCACTAAAGAAAACCACAGACAAATGTAGAAAAAACGTTGCGAGATAACGAAATAAAGAGCATGCTTGTTCAAGCCCTTTCAATGGTTCTACTGATAATGACACGAAAAAAATCTTTAACCTTACATTAACCTTTTATTTTTTCATCAAGGATAATCGCCTTGCATCTAACCTTTACCAATATACTGCAATGAATGTGTGCAAATACCGTAAGAATAAGTAGATGCCAAGCCATGGAAACTACCGCTATTAGCAAAACCATCTGATAAAAAACCAAAATAGCTTTCATAACCACTCTATGACGCGTTTTATAGGGTTGTTTTTCTTATAAAGCTTGTGCTTTCGCTGTTGCTTGTCAATCAACATCCAAATTTAACACAAGTGGTATATTTAAAAGAAAGATTAAGGTTAATGAAAGCTCTGCGCGCCGTTCCAGCTTTTGTAGTTAGAGAAAAAATATTGCCTATTCTATTTGAGTAATCTCTGAAACGAAAATACAGCTTCATTTAGCAAGAATATAAAATCTGAAAGGAAAAAACCTGTTTTCCTCTTTACTATCATCTGTCCATTCAGTTTTAGAACTTTCAAAAGAATCACAATATCTTTTAAAAAGAAAAGATCACGGATTGTCCCCGCTTTATATTTATGGGCTTGTTTTTAAGAGATAGCTCTTAATCAATATGCAAAATGATAAACTCTCCGTTATAAATCAAATCTTTAAGATAAAAGTTAGCCTTTAACGTTTCTAAGGTACTTATTATACTCTTAAAGCTATAAAGAATATGAAAAAATGAAATATTTTGCTGATAAGGGCTTATATTTGATCAATAACAATACAGTTAGCTATTTATGTTTCAAAACAGGCTGTTTATATTTTCTCAGAAAAATAGTTTGGATATCAAGAGAATATTTGAAAGATGGGCGTTATGGAAATAATCTAAAAATCTTAGTTTTAAAAGAGCACAGCCAAGCGTGAGATGGTGGCATAGGTAAAATTGTTTTTTGGTTATCGAAGGAAAAACTTTATAGAAAATCATGGAGCTGATAGAATATTGGTGGAATTTGTTTTACTAAAAAAGATAACGCAGATCAAAATAGATAATAATGTTAGATTAAGACGTTAAAGATGAGATTATCTTATTAGAGAGTAATCGATTATTCGAGTAAGGTAAGCCTTTATAAGGATAAAAAATGTGCTGGTAAAAATGAGCCAAAATGACTTATGAGTATGGATAAAAATCTTGTGGTGAGGGAAATTTGATGAAAAGAAAAGAGCATGTGTGAAAAAGCATATTTTATAGGTGCGCATGCTTATTCTGCACCCGTTATAGAATCAGGGCTTTATCTTGTGGCAACGCCTATCGGAAATCTTGCAGATATTACGCTTCGTGCTTTGCAAGTGCTTGCAGGAATTGATATTTTAGCCTGTGAGGATACGCGGGTAACACGTGTTTTGTTGGAACGTTACGGTATTCAAAAAAAACCTTTTCTCTATCATGAATATAATGCGCAAAAAGCGGGTCCGAAGCTCTTAGCGGCTTTAGCAGAAAACAAAACAGTAGCGCTTTTGTCAGATGCGGGAACACCACTTATTTCTGATCCTGGATTTAGATTGGTGGAAGAAGCCCGTAAAGCTGGTCATAAAATTATTCCTATTCCTGGAGCATCTGCTCTTTTAGCCGCTCTTATACCGACAGGGCTTCCTACTGATAGCTTTTTTTTTGCAGGTTTTTTGAGTGCACGCAAGCTACAGCGCAGAAAACGATTGGAACAATTAAAAGAGATTCCAGCAACTTTGATTTTTTATGAATCACCGCATCGTCTTGTTGAAACTTTACAGGATATGGTCACTCTTTTTTCGGCTGATCGACCTGCTGCCATTTGTCGTGAATTAACAAAGAAGTTTGAAACAGTAGATGTTTCCAATTTAGGGAATTTGTTGGAAAATTACAGAAAACAAGCACATATTCGTGGGGAGATTGTTGTGCTTGTTGGAGAATCATCTTCTTCTTTAAATGTGATAAGTGATCAAGAAATTGATGAAATGCTATTAGAACGCGCACGGACACATTCTGCTGCTCAAGCAGCAGCTTTGGTTGCAAAAGAGACCGGTTTTAAAAAGCAGGAACTTTTTCAGCGATTAATCTTTTTAAAAAATGCGTAAAATGATACAAAAAAAACGCAGACAAAAGTCTTTTTATCGAGGGATCCGTGCAGAAAAATTGGCAGCTTGGTGGCTACGTTGCAAAGGGTTTCACATTGCCGAAAGGCGTTTTAAAACAAAATGTGGGGAAATTGATTTAATTGCACGACGTGGAAATCTTGTGTTAATCGTTGAAGTTAAAGCACGTTCAACGTTGGCTGAAGCAATGGAAGCGGTTTCCCGAATGAATGAAAGGCGAATTGAAGCAGCTGCCGATATTTGGCTCGCACGGCAAAAAGATTATGCCCTTTTATCTGTACGCTTTGATTTAATTGCAGTTTTACCTTGGCGTTGGCCACAGCATATCCCTGCATTTTTTACATCTGATCAATAAAAGGCAGCCCCCGTTTTAACCATATTCAATAAAAAACATTTCGTTTTTATGTGCATGTGCGTTAAAAAGTGTGTAATAATTGAGCGCTATAAGGAGTGAAATATGGATGATTATGAAAAGTTTGCAACAGGTTTGCTCATTGTTTTTGGAGCGCTGATTATTGGTGGTTTAATGGCAATGCATATTGTGCTTATGAATAAACCAGGTTTTTTATTTGCATTAGCCGCAGCTGTTGTTGGTTGGTTTTCTGCTTTTGCCGTTCTCTTTGACAAGCCTAAAATCTATTTGGGCTTGATTATTTTTGCTATGTTATGTGTTGCTTCTTCAATTAGCGTTTATGTTAGTTAAAACACATGAGATGTTGATTAAGATTCCTTTTAAATTGTAAAACTGAGAAATAGAAATGAGACTTGGCTTTTTAGGAACGGGTACAATCAGTGCTTCAATGGTGAATGGCTTAATGACAAGCACCTTTGATGTTTCTTCTATTGTTGTTTCACCTCGCAATGCACAAACAGCAGAGCGCCTTTCAAACACTTATAACAAAGTTATGATTGCTGAAAATAACCAAACATTGCTCGATGTTAGTGATTGTGTTTTTCTTTGCTTACCCAACCAAATTGCAGAAGACGTTTTGCGCTCTCTTCGTTTTCGTCCAGAACAGCTGGTTATTTCCGTACTTGCTATGGCAAAAGCAGCAGAAATAGAAGAGTGGATTAATCATAAAGTTTATCGTGCTGTTCCATTACCTTTTGTTGCAGAATGCAAAAATTTGACACCAATCTATCCCGATCATCCCTTCTTACGCACTTTATTTGACGCATTGGGGGGCACATTGGTGCTGGATAAGGAAGAGCAGTTTAATCTTTTTATGACAGCTGGTTCTCTGATGGGAGTATATTTTAATTTTATAGAAACAGCCCATCAGTGGTTTATAACACAAGGGTTAAAAAACCAGCAATCAGCAGAATTCCTTACCATGATGTTTGGAAATCTTACGGATGAAATGCGTAAAACTATAGCAACTGATCGTTCTGCACTTCTCGATTTTGCACTGCTTGAAAAAGAGTTTTCAACAAAGGGTGGAACAAATGAATTTTTGTCAAATTACTTTTCTCATCAAGGGGGAAGGAATGCTTTAACAACGGCTCTTGAGGCTACTTTGCAAAAAATGAATGCTTCTAAAAAGACTTGACCAACATTTTTTTATCATCTCAATAAGAAAGAGCTAAATGTTGAAGATTTATATCAAGAAAACTCATATCGAAAAATGCTTTTTACACCTGAAAAAGATATCATCTTATGAAGAGAATTGATTTTTAAAATATTTTTTACAACCTTTTACAATTTTTCTAAATTATTTTTATTTTCTGTCTTCTTCTTTTATCCTCAATACCAATATTTTTTCTACCTCATGGTTCTATCTCTTCTAATTTGGGTCCCCTTCAGGTTATCCAAACGCATGAATAATTTTTTGTTTATTTAACCTATATACTCTACTCACACATTAAAACTTCCCCTTACAAAGAAGCAACTATTTTTACGTCTTCCATGATTGTGTTTTAATAAACTTTCTCAAACAAATATCCATTTAAAAAAGTTGATTTTTTATTTGATCAACAATTTTACGATACAGTTTAGTATGCTCTTTACTAGGCTTAGCAACAAAAATAGGGGTCCCCTCATCTGAAAAAAATCGTAAAGCTGCATCAAGCGGTATTTCCGCTAAGAAAGGGACTTCTCGACGTTCCGCTTCTGCCCGTGCACCACCATAGCCAAAAATATCATAGCGTTTTCCCGTATCAGGAGCGATAAAATAACTCATATTCTCAATAATTCCTAAAATAGGAACATTGACTTTCATAAACATTTCTATTGCTTTACGCGCATCCACTAAAGCAAGATCTTGGGGCGTAGAGACAACCAACGCACCTGTTAACTGTACCTGTTGTGCAAGCGTTAGTTGTGCATCCCCTGTACCTGGCGGCATATCAACGACTAAAACGTCCAGAGGTCCCCATAAAACGTCTCGTAACAATTGCGTTACCGCTGCCATAACCATAGGACCACGCCATACTACCGGCTTTTCTTCCTCAACCAAAAATCCCATCGACATCAATTTAAGTCCGAATTTTTCAAGAGGTTGAATCTTTTTTTCTTCAATGAGCTGTGGTTTTTGATTAACAAGTCCTGTCAAACGCGGCAAAGATGGACCATAAATATCAGCATCCATCACCCCCGTCTTGAAACCAGAATCTTGTAAAGCTAAGGCGATATTTATTGCCATTGTCGATTTTCCGACCCCTCCTTTTCCAGAAGCAACAGCAATCACATGCCGCACACCTTCTATGGGCATTTTGATCGGTAAGAGATTTGCTCTCCGTCTAGGTGCTGCCTTTGTTGTTTTTTCTGCTGTAAGTGTGACAACAACAGATTCCACTCCCTCCAAAGCACATACCATCTTTTCAGCAGAACGACGCAATGATTCCCATTCTTGCACACCTCCATCAGGAACTGTAATAGAAAAAAAAACCTTACCATCAGCAATCAATATTTCTGAAAGAAGCCCCAACGACACAATATCGCTTTCAAGATCTGGTCCTTTGATTTTACGTAATACGTTGCGGACAGCCTCACTTGTAATAGAATCCAAGTTCTTTCCTCTCTATAAAAATACCAGCAAATACAAGCATAAGAACGAAAAATACTTACAGGTTCATCACCTGATAATTTTCTACTTTACTCAGAATTATAAAGTATAAATTACTTATATCTTATCTCTTTTCTCTTTAAAAATATGAAACCATCCTTAAATAAAGAATCTCAAACATAAAATCTGCTATAAAATCCTATCAATCGTATTTTTCTACAACCACTTTAATGAATGTTCTGATAAAAATTTTGTAAAAACAAAAACTGAAAAAATTTTTTTAATATTAAAGGATACTTTAAATTGAGTATACAGTAATCAGTCACACTTTCTTTAATTCTTTAACGCCCTAGTCATTTATTTTCTGTAGACTCAATCGTTATTTCTGACACTCTTACAGTATCGTAAAAAAATATCACAGACGGTTGTAAGGTGTTTTGTATTCTTTCAAGAGCGAGAAAAACAATCTAAGATTGACTTTTTTTATATTTTTCCTTATGGGTTAACAGCCGTATGATAGGATAAAATCGTTCATCTCGCGCATAAGTGCTCATAAAACGAAGATTAAGAAGGGCCGCACTCCGCGGTATTTAAATAAATGAAACGTACTTACCAACCCTCTAAACTTGTCCGTAAACGCCGCCATGGGTTTCGTGCACGCATGGCTACAGCTGGAGGACGTAAAGTTATTGCTGCAAGACGTGCTCGTGGACGTAAGCGGCTCTCTGCTTAACCATTTAAATTTTCACAACCGTTGAGGATTGCTCACCATTTCTTCGTTGTGAAACTTTTGTTATGAACCTCTAATGCCTGCTTGCAGGCATTTAGTGAAATTGCGAAATGTTCTTTTATGAAGAAAAAACATCCCTGCCGTATTCGCAAAAGAGCAGACTTTTTGGCTGTCCGTACAGGAGAAAAGCGGCGTGGTCCTTTATTTTTGCTCGAAGTTAAATCTCGTGAACAAACAACAGAAAGAAAAGATTCTCTTGTTGCACGTGTAGGCTTCACGGTTACCCGTAAAAACGGTAATGCTGTGAAACGCAATCGTATCAAAAGGCGCTTGCGTGAAGCCGTAAGAGTTGGTGTAACAAACCACATGGAAGCAGGAACAGACTATGTCATTGTAGCATATCGTGATGCGTTACATGCGCCTTTTACATCCTTAATTAGTGAATTAAATCGGCGAATAAAACCAAAAATAAAACATCAGCAACAACAACAAGGGTGTACGGATGGAATATAACCGCAATTTCTTTATCGCTATTGGCTTATCTTTCGTAGTGCTCATCGCATGGCAATTTCTTCATGTTGCTCCCAAACAAGCAAAGTTACCAAAACAACAAGTCATCACACAGCAATTGTCAAAACAACAATCAACCCTTTCTACTACCACGACGAATTTTTCTGACGATACCTCAACGCATCAAGCAACATCTATCATCGAACAGCCAATGACACCTGAAATCCGGAAAGCTGTATTGGCCAAAACAAAGCGTATTGCGATCAAAACCAATGAACTGGAAGGCTCTATTAATCTTGTTGGTGCACAATTTGATGATCTTCACCTCAAAAAATATCGTTTAACAGTCGATAAAAAATCACCGGAAATCGATTTGCTGAATCCTAAGGGTTTCAAAACGACCTACCTTGCTGAATTTGGTTTTGCAAGTGCATCTTTACCAGCAAAAGCTTTGCCACAATCGGATACACAATGGCAAATAGAGGGAAACAATACAATCCTGACTCCTTCAACACCTATCACTTTAATTTATAATAATGGACAAGGACAGATCTTCCGGCGTATTCTTTCTGTTGATGATCATTTCATGTTTACCATTGAAGATTCTATCAGCAATGAAAGTGATCAACCAATATATCTCTCATCCTATGCCCGCGTTGCACGTGCAGCACCACCAGAACATACAAATGCAACCTATTTACTTCATGAAGGTATGATAGGTATTGCAGGAGATTCGCTCAAAACTGAAAAATATAAAACCTTAGCAGAGCTTGATCCAAATCCTGATAATGGGCAAAAGAGCATGACTTTCTCCAAAGTAACAGGAGGTTGGATTGGTATTACCGATAAATATTGGGCTGTAGCAGTTATTCCCCCGCAAAATAAAGAATATACAAGCCGTTTTATTTATTTTGATCGTTTGCAAACGCATTATCAGTCTGACTTACTAGGATCGCTTTTAACGATTGCTCCAAATGAAACAAAAACTATTACAAATCGGCTTTTTGCTGGTGCAAAACAAGTTGAAATTATTAATAACTATCAAAATGACCTAAAAATCAAAAAGTTTGCTCTTTTAATTGATTGGGGCTGGTTTGATTTCATCACCAAACCAATGTTTTCTCTCATTGATGTCCTTTATAAACAAACAGGAAATTTTGGTATCGCCATCCTTCTTGTCACGGTGCTCTTAAAAACTCTTCTTTTTCCTCTAGCCAATAAATCTTATAAATCTATGGCACGCATGAAGCTTTTACAACCACGGTTGCTAGAAATAAAAGAAAAATATCCCGATGATAGAACCAAGCAACAACAAGCAATAATAGAACTATATAAAACCGAAAAAATTAATCCCCTTGCTGGTTGTTGGCCAATGTTGGTTCAATTCCCAATATTCTTTGCTCTTTATAAAGTTCTCTATATCACCATTGAAATGCGCCATGCCCCTTTCTTTGGCTGGATTGAAGATTTAGCGGCACCCGATCCAACTTCTCTTTTTAACTTGTTTGGTCTCTTACCGTATACAACTCCAACATTCCTTATGATTGGTGCATGGCCTTTGATTATGGGAATAACGATGTTTTTACAAATGCGTATGAATCCCGCTCCTCAAGACCAAACCCAAGCGATGATATTCACATGGATGCCTGTTGTCTTTACTTTTATGCTCGCCTCTTTTCCTGTTGGTCTCGTTATCTATTGGGCATGGAACAATATATTATCAATCATTCAGCAAGGTATCATGATGAAGCGCCAAGGAGTTAAAATTGAGCTTTTCGATAATCTGAAAACCATGTGGAGAAAATCACCCAAAAAAGAAGTGCATGAATGACAAGAGATTCTTCCCTTTCTGGAATTTTTTCTCGCAATTGGATTTTTATTCGTGGTGTACCAGCAATACGCTTTCTCCCCCCTGAAGGACCACCAGAAATTGCATTTGCAGGACGTTCCAATGTTGGAAAATCATCTTTAATAAACGCACTCGTTCAACAAAAAAGCTTAGCACGCACCTCAAATACAGCAGGACGGACTCAAGAGCTTAATTATTTTGTCCCCGATGGCTTCAGTGGACAGCTGGGAGATCTTCCCCCTCTAGCATTAGTAGATATGCCTGGTTATGGTTTCGCTGCTGCTCCTAAAAATCTGGTTGATGCGTGGACAAATTTGATTTTTAGCTATTTACGGGGGCGCACAACATTAAAACGTGTATATATCTTAATTGATTCACGACACGGAATCAAAAACAATGATGAAGATGTTCTTGCTCTCCTTGATAAAGCAGCCGTTTCTTATCAAATTGTTTTGACAAAAAGCGATAAAATCAAATCAAATGCCTTGGAAAAATTAATTATGAGCACACAAACAAAGCTTCTCAAACGTCCGGCAGCTTATCCTGAGCTTCTTGTAACCTCTTCAGAAAAAGCTCTTGGTTTAGAAGAATTACGTGCTGCCATTTTGCAAACCATCGCATAAAAGAATAATTGCTATTATTAACAATTTATTAATTATAATTGCTAGCAGCTGCTAATGATCTTGTACTTCTAGTCAAGCATCTTTATAAAAATGATTACTTGAAAGAATTCTCATCAACTCTATTTGATAGTGTAAATTATGCTGACACTTTTTCACTCTCCCCTATCCGCTGCCTCGCGCTTCATACGCCTCATTCTTGGGGAATATGGTGTAGCCACTCAACTGATTGAAGAATATGAATGGGCAAGAAGACACGAATTTCTAGCCCTCAATCCCGCTGGTCATGTTCCTGTTTTTCTCGATGAACACGAGGTTCCATTATCAGGTCCTCTTGTTATCTGCGAATATTTAGACGAAACACATGGAAGTTTACGACAAGAAAATAAGCTCTTTCCGGAAAATCCTTTAGATCGTGCGGAAGTACGCCGTCTCAATGACTGGTTCTTAAATAAATTCGAAAATGAAGCAACGCGCCATATCGTACGAGAACGAATCCATAAACGTGAAATGCCACTTGCCATTGGTGGTGGTGCTCCTAATTCACAAATTTTACGCAATGCACGTGCCAATATTTTACCACATATGAACTATCTCAACTGGCTCTGTGCCTCTCGCGATAGCTTAGTCGGTTCTGCCTTGTCCTATGCAGACCTAGCAGCAGCAGCCTCTATTTCTGTACTTGACTTTCTAGGGGAAATTGACTGGGAACAATCTCCTGCTGCCAAAGACTGGTATATGAGAATTAAATCACGCCCTTCTTTTCGTTCTCTTTTAACAGATCGCGTCCGCGGAATTGTTGCAAGTGCTCACTATGCAGATCTTGATTTCTAGCCTTCTCCCACAAACAAAAATAAAAACGATATTTTATCTAAAGGATATTTATAGGCTTATGAATTTTTATGCATGCGTATAAACAATACGATAATACATTGATTTAGAATCATATTAAACAGAGAATAAGCCCCCCATAATATTTTCTTATTTTATCCCCCTTATAATGCATGAAAAAAATCACTTTCTTGACGTATCACAAAAATATTAGCACAGGAATAAAAATTATTTAAGAAAAGACTTTAAAGAATCTCTTTAAATATAAGAGCTGTAGCATCACTGGAAGCTAGGCAAATAAAATAACAATACTTAACACATGTTATCCTCCATTCTCCCCAATATATGAAAAAACGCATTACATAACATATATACTATTTTCTCTATAACAAACAAAGCCTCATCATGCGTTTTTACAACATAACAATTTTTTCAACTGACTTTCCTAAAAGATAAAGAATCCGACCAATTCTCATGTATAAACAATTCAACTTCTTGTTGGTCCCTTATTTCTACCCCCTTTTACGTGATTTTATTAATGGATAACATATTGATATAAAATGATTAAATAATCGTTTTTTTAACTTGAATCATCAATTCCAAATACCTTTTTCTCATTACCTTCATCAAATTTGAAACAATCAATATCGCTTGCTTAAGCATTACACATGGAATTGGTGTGTGAAAAAATATTAAAGAAAAGCATGAATTGACAACATAGGTGTATTTTGTTCAGGAGATCTTGTTTTGCATGAAGAACGCCCCCCTTAAAGAACAAAAAAACAAAAGCGTAAAGTAATACACAATCTTCATTAGGTTTCATAAGCAAACCTTATTTAGGAATATTCATGACACACTCTAACGAAAAACATCTCTATTTAAATTTGTAAATCTTATATCACTTGCTCTAAACAACAGTGTTTTACAGCACAAGAAGATAAATTAAAGCAGGAAAAATTTTTTCCTATAAAGAAAAAGAACCATTGGAAAGAAGGCAAGAATTTGCCTATACTGCACAGTGAAGTATTATAAGGAGATAAGAATGCGCCTTACAGTTGTTGGTGCAAATGGGAGAATGGGACGTGAACTCATTACAGCAATCCAACAGAGGAAAGATGTAGAGCTTTGTGCTGTTCTTGTACGCAAAGGCTCACCGTTTGTAGGAAAAGATGCCAGTGCCTTAATTGGTTCAGATTCTCTTGGGATTGGCATTACTGACGATCCTGAAAATGCTTTTTCTAACACAGAAGGTATTTTAGATTTTTCTCAACCAGAAGCCAGTATTCTTTATGCTAACTACGCTGCTCAAAAAAGCCTTGTCCATATTATTGGCACCACAGGATTTAGCAAAACAGAAGAAGAAAAAATTGCAGATTTTGCGAAATATACAACAATTGTCAAATCCGGAAATATGAGCCTTGGAATAAATCTTTTGGCCAACCTTGTAAAGAAAGCCGCTAAAGCATTAGAAGCCAATGATTTTGATATCGAAGTTTATGAAATGCATCACGCGAACAAAGTTGACGCCCCTTCTGGAACAGCCCTTCTTCTTGGCCAAGCAGCAGCTGAAGGGCGCAATGTTACGCTTAAAAATGTGCGTGTCAACGAACGCAATGGTTATATAGGTAAACGCGAAAAAGGCTCCATTGGCTTTTCTTGTTCACGTGGTGGAACAGTTGTTGGAGAACACAGTGTCATTTTTGCCGGTTCCCATGAGCGCATTGTTCTTTCACATACAGCGCAAGAACGCTCTATCTTTGCCAATGGCGCATTAAAAGCAGCTTTGTGGGCAAAAAATCATGAAAACGGTCTTTATTCAATGCTCGATGTTTTGGGATTGAACGATGAATTTTAAACAATCAATAGAATAGAGGCAATTCATAATGGAACGCATACTTGTACTAATTCGTCATGGACAAAGTGAATGGAATCTCAAAAACCTTTTTACCGGTTGGAAAGATCCCGATTTAACAGAAAAAGGTCATGCAGAAGCGATAGAAGCAGGAAAAAAACTGAAAGAATATGGTTTGAAGTTTGATATCGCTTATACATCTGCCTTACAGCGTGCTCAAAAAACGGCTCAGCACATTTTAGAGCAAATGGGACAATCAGATTTAGAAGTGATAAAAAATCCCGCATTAAATGAACGTAATTATGGTGATCTTTCTGGTTTAAATAAAGATGAAGTACGCCAACAATGGGGACAAGAGCAAGTGCAAATGTGGCGCCGCTCTTATACGATTGCGCCCCCGAATGGAGAAAGCCTACGCGACACCGGTGCGCGCATCTGGCCTTATTATCTTTACCACATCCAGCCTCATATTTTGCGCTCCCAAACTGTTTTGATCGCAGCGCATGGAAACTCTCTTCGTGCTCTTATTATGGCGCTTGAAGGTCTCTCCGGTGAGGAAATTATATCTCAAGAATTAGCGACCGGCATTCCTATTATTTATACATTTAATTCGGATTCAACAATTTTATCGAAGATAGTCCTCGCACCTTAAACTTCTAAAATCATGATCTCCCAAAAAATCAATTCAATCGTTTTAAGCTAAAAAAATAAATTCTATAATTTCATTGACAGAATTGCTTCATACGCTTAGATCAATTTTATGAGCCCAGATGGCGGAATTGGTAGACGCGCAGGTTTCAGGTACCTGTGCCGCAAGGCGTGGAGGTTCGAGTCCTCTTTTGGGCACCATGCTCTTTTTTATCCAAAATAACTTATTGATTTTCCATATGTTTTTTACTGTGAGGGACGCGTAAATAAAAGTTGGGGAATAGGATTTTCTAACATTTGTCTACAACAGTAGCATTTTCTTTTCTTTGCGCTTCGCTAATCATCTCTAATAATGTTTTGAATGCTTCTAAATCCTCTTGTGAAAAATCTTTTAAAGTTCTAAAAAACATGCCAACAGTTTTACGCCTCAACGGATCAGAAGTCTTGATTGTAAAACTTTTGCGACAAGCATCCGATTCTCTTCTCAAAATTTCTGCTACCTCTTGATCTAAAGCATAGAGTTCAATTATCTTTTCCTCCAGTCCTACAGGAACAGATTTTTTGCCAATTTCTACAGATGATAAAAATGCTACAGATATGTCTAATTTTTTAGCCATATCTAAGAGGCGTTCTGAATGATCAATGCGAAGTTTCCGTAAAATTTTACCAAAAGATGTAACCATATA
>NZ_JBHIML010000118.1:0-754 GCF_042194015.1 Bartonella sp. MU37NMGALS | reverse complement strand
CTTACTGAGTACGTTGTAAACGTTTGAAGCAGTGACTTTACCCAAGCGCGCTTGAAACCATTCTGCTGTTCTTTGTTTCATCTCACACCGCCGTTTGTTGCTCTTGTGGCGTTGCTATATCGGCATCTTGTATAGTAGAATCTGTTTCTACCTTTTGCCTATTTTGTTTCTTTTTCAAAAGATGCAATACCGTTTGTGCTTGTCCTTCAGACATATCGTCAAGCTTTTTGACGTCGAAATGAGCAAGTATTTTTTCTTCTTCTGCTTGGGTTTGTACGATGAGTCTTCTGATTTCATTGATCTGTTGTGGAAAAGCCTTTTTAATAGGCGGGTTTCCATCCGTATCATCATCTTCACTCACGACATTAAGAAGCATACCTAACAGATATCTGCGTGCGTATGTGATTGCAGAACCAACCGATTGTATATTTGACTTGCATCCTTTCGTGTCATAAGGAAACTTTCCTTCTGTTGAGATTTTATTTCCAGACGGATGCGTCAAAGTCATTTCTATAATTATATTGTCTGAACTCTGTTCTTTGATACGAGAAAACAAAGCAAATCGGTGTTTTGCAAGAGTATTTTTTACAGCATCAATGTACTGGTCAAGGGTTGCATATTGGCTGTTTGTATGGGTGTTTGTAGAGTTTTTTTGTATTTTTTGATATTCTATTTGCATATTCGAAAGATCACTGGCAAATCTTTCGTAGTTTTGTCGTTCTATTTCTTTTTCTCGTAAGGCAATGAGACGCTC
>NZ_JBHIML010000117.1:0-788 GCF_042194015.1 Bartonella sp. MU37NMGALS | reverse complement strand
GCTTCTCTAGAAGCCCCGATGGTGATTTATGTGCGCCAACAGGTCAAGGGCATGGATGTTTATGCACCGGTGCTTTATATCCCTGAAAAAGACAGAGCCTCCTTTGTTTCTTCTGGTGCTTTGATCATGGGTGATGATGTCAATATCACCAGCCAAAATACGAGCAATTCCACGATAACCAATTCAGGGCGGATTGCGGCAAACCACCAATTGCATGTGCATGGCGGGGATATCTTTAGTCAAGGGGGGCATTTTGCGGCGGGTGGTGATGCTGTTATCCTTGCGGAGAAGAATATTCGTTTAGATGCAGGGCGTACAACGGTTGACGGCGTGGAGACAGTATTAAACACCGAGGCGCTTTCTGTTGGTGGCAATGCGAGCGTGATTGCCAAACAAGATATTACCGCCTCAGGGGTGGGGATCACCACCGGAGGTGATCTTGCCATGGCTACAGAAGAAGGTAACTTGACGATCGGTTCAGCAGAAACCCATTACCATGATGAACAGGGTGATGCTACCATGCATCATAAATCAGAAGTCAACTCTGGTGGCTCGACGACACTTCTCTCTGGACAAGATTTGAATATTCTAGGCTCTGATGTTCAAGCAACGGATAAACTTCTCTTGCAAGCTGAGAGGAATATTTCGATTGATGCCACGCGCAACAGCATGGACAATCAGAATGGGAGTGAAACATCTCATGTTGCCTTGCACAATGGCTCTCATTTAAGTTCTGGAAAAGAGACCACTGTTCTCTCTGGAAAAGATATCCATATTGCTGCTTCCGA
>NZ_JBHIML010000116.1:0-801 GCF_042194015.1 Bartonella sp. MU37NMGALS | reverse complement strand
TATGATGAAGAGCATTTAGATAAAGAAAGTAACGCATCAGATTTGTCGACAGAAGGCTTATTTCGCAAGCTTGTGAGTTGGTACAAAGAAGATGTGGAGCATGTGAATAAATGGCGTGAACATGCACGGGAGGATTTTCGTTTTTACAATGGTGATCAGTGGAATGAGGCTGATTTAGCGGCGTTAAAAGAGCAACGCCGCCCCGTTATGACCTTTAATCGTATTGCTCCGCTTGTGAATGCTGTTGTGGGGTCAGAGAGAAATAACAAGCGCGAAGTGCAATTCATTCCCCGTCAAGTAGGCAAGGCATTGCCAAGTGAATTGCTTACTGGTGCGGCAGAATGGTTTCGGGACATGGCGCATGCAGAATATGCTGATAGTGATGCTTTCCAAGATGCGGTTATTTGTGGCATGGGCTGGACCGATACGCGACTTGATTATGAAAACAGCTTTGATGGTGAACCGGTCATTACGCGTTTAGACCCGTTAAAGATGGTTTGGGACAGTGCAGCGGTGCAACCGAACTTAACCGATGCGCAACGTTTGTGGTATGTGGACCGCAAGCCTTTGGAAGTAGCCAAGCAGATGTTTCCCAAAGCCCATTGGAGTGAACTGAGTGCAGATTGGGCTCGTGATGGGATTGCTTATGAGGGCATTCATCATAATGATCTTGAAGCTTATAATGATGAGAAGGGCATTGATGTTGAAAACGGTCGACGGATGATTACACTTGTTGAAGGACATTATAAACAAAAATACAATAAAGTCAATAGTTTGTTTGTAATTATTTTATAAGAATCC
>NZ_JBHIML010000115.1:0-823 GCF_042194015.1 Bartonella sp. MU37NMGALS | reverse complement strand
AAAAAGCTAATCATAAAGAAGTTTAAGAAGAAAAAACAACTTCAAAATGTCCTTCAAGCGTTTTAACTTCTTTCGGATTAACAATAATCTTTATATCGTTTCCCAATTTTGCCAAACACTCAAGCATTTTCATTTCACTAATTCCTCGAAATTCTCCACTTAAGAGTTTAGACAGTTTTGGTTGAGTCATTTTCAAAAGTTGACTAGCCTGTTTTTGTGTTAAGTTCTTTTCTTTCAGAATTTGACTAATCTTATGAGCAAGTTGCGCTTTGATAAGCATCTCTCTGGAATCTGAAAAGCCAAGATCCGCATAAACATTGGAACTACCGTGAAAAACATTGATCATTTTAATTCCCTTCTAATTGTTCTGCTAACTTGAGACGTTCTTTAATCAGATTAATGTCTGGTTTTGGTGTTGCAATGCCACGGGTTGATTTTTTCTGAAAACAATGCAACACATAAAGAGATTTTTTATATTGTATCGTATAAACAGCGCGATAAGTTCCTTGAATATCGCGTTCAATAATTTCTAGAACATTGGCAGATCCAAACCCCTTGAGAACCTTAACATTTTCTCCTCTATCTCCTATCTGAGCAAGATAAAGAGCATAACCAATCCTTTGTTGAATAAGATCAGGAAGACTTTTTATATCTTTGAGTGAAGAACCAAGCCATATGATACGTTTTATTTTACTCATGATTATTAATATACCCATATGGGTATATTTTCAAGTGGTTATTCTAATTTTGTGATTTTTTAATAACTATTATTAATAAAATTGACTTGATAAAAATGGTAACAAAAAACCATAATTGTTTATTT
>NZ_JBHIML010000114.1:0-870 GCF_042194015.1 Bartonella sp. MU37NMGALS | reverse complement strand
TGATCTTATCGCGATTAGGAAAGCAGAACCACATACTCTTTACGAAATAGCTCAAAAAACACCAATAGGAGAACAGCATTATGGTGCTCTTAATGAATTAATGAAGCGTCCATACTTCAAACAGGCTTATAAAGGAGGGGTACAGGAATTCACGAGTGGTGGCAAAGAAGTCAGTTCGTTTTCTTCTGAAAAATTTAATCTCCTTAAAGAAAAACCCAACATGGGAGTTCTCCATGAAACGAAGGTTAAACTTGGTCTTATGAGAGATGAAGCCGAGAAGATAGGAGATAATAGTAAAGTTCATACCTTAGTTGGCATTCAGAAAAAGTTATTAGAGCTTATGGATGATATATCGCCTAAATATAAGAAGGCACGATCATTGTATCACCAATATAGTTCACGTTTAGATGCCATGGATGAAGGTTCCAAAATCCTTAGCAAGTCGGTTAATAAGGATGAGTTCAGTAAAATCTTTGATGAATTACCAAAGGCACAACAAGAATACTTTAAAAAGGGTTCAAGGGCAGAACTTTTACAAGGTATGGGTCAAACAAAAGATGAAGTATCCAAGGCAAAGGAGATTTTTGGTACGAATGATCTGTATAAACGATTTGCAAAGATTTATGGAGCCGATAAAGCTTCTGCGGTCAAGAAGGTTGTCGAAAAAGAAGCTAATTATGCAGATTTTTATAACAGAATACCAGGTCGTGTAGCGGATGAAAAGATATCTTTTACGCATAATGTCAGTATGCCAACGGGTAAACGTGATGCAGCTGTACAATTAGCAAAAGCTGCTGGGAAGGCAGCTTGGATTCCTTTCAAAGAGGCGGCGTTTAGAGAGCGTCAACGGATTGAAAAGGATGTTGTCAA
>NZ_JBHIML010000113.1:0-880 GCF_042194015.1 Bartonella sp. MU37NMGALS | reverse complement strand
CAGAATTTATAAACACTGGTTTCTTCACAAATGCCTCCATACTGCCTATTGGCAAAAGTTATTTTCTAAGATATGGAACTTATATTTCATTATTTATGAAAATTGTCAATATAAAAATTCAGAAAATATGAAATTTTAATAAAGTGTAGGTTAATTATGGATAAACTAATGTTAGAAAAACTTTGGAATTGTGGAGATAAAAAAGTGATGGCTGCTATTATTTTTTGTCTGAAGAACAAGAATTCTGAAGAATCGTTAAAACAGCTTTCTGAACTTCGGGATTTGCTTGATAATACAGTTGAATAAACTGTTCAGATTCTTTGATTAGAAAAGGGGGGATTTCGCCAAAAAAATCAATAATTTCTATTAATTCACTTGCTTTTATTGATCTTTTTGTACCTGAATCATGCAACATACTAGTTAAGGTAGATGGTAACACTCCTAAATGCTTGGCTAGCATTTTCTTACTACCATGACCATTTTTAGCTAATTGCGCATTAAGCCATACCTTTAACTGATCTGATTCCATAAAATACAAAGTCTTTCATATGAAATGAAAAATCAATAAAAAAAATATGAAATTTTATCTTGATAAAATTCATAAAATATGAAATTTTATCTTTATGAAAAAAGAACCTGCGTATACTATAATAAAATATCTAGGGGGGGCTGTTAACGTTTCGCGTATTTTGAAGAAATGTAAAGGTGCTGTTTATCGTATCACTTATTCTAAAGAGAAGGGTGGTTCTAATGGATTGTTTCCTTCAATTTATCAAGCGCAGTTATTAACCTACGCACGTGATCATGGGATAGATTTGCGTCCAGAAGATTTTTTTTATCCCGAGCGCTTGCAGAGATTAATGCAAGAGCAACACCCCCC
>NZ_JBHIML010000112.1:0-885 GCF_042194015.1 Bartonella sp. MU37NMGALS | reverse complement strand
CGACAAGAATTGGGACACGGGTTTTGCGTCGTCATTATGGATGTGATGTTGGAGCATTCCAAGACGCCAATGCTGATTCTGCGACGATGATGCAGCTTTATCAAGCAATTGTTGAAGCACTCGATGATCCAGAGTGTGGAGAGCCTGGGTTTTCGTTGCAGAGGATTGATCTGACAAAAGCAACGCGTGAAGGTACGTTCCATTTTGTTTTAACGGGTGTTTTTTATCCCGATGGGCATTTGGGGGATTGGTCACACCAAGAGCCAATGAGCATCAATTTAGAGGTTGGTGATGACAGAGTTTGAACCTTTTCCTCTGCCACAAATTATTGAAGAGCTTTCTGTTGAAGCCATTTTAGAGCAAAAGATCACGCGTTTGACTGAGCTTTTTGCGGCGCATCATATTCCTTATAATGTGGAAAAGACGGCTTATGATCCGGTGGTCATTCAATTGCAAGCGGCGGCTTATGAAGAGTTGCTTTTGCGCCAGCGAATTAATGAAGTGGCGCGGGATAATTTACTCACATTTGCGCGTGGAACAAGTTTGGATCATCTGGGGGATTTTCATGGGGTCACGCGCCTTTTGGATGAAGATGATGAGCGGTTTCGCCGCCGCATTCGCTTGAATAGACAAGGACATTCCACAGGTGGCACAGCGCCACGTTACCAATATTTTGCCCTCTCAAGCGATATCCATGTCAAAGATGCTTTTGTTTATCGTGTGGCTAAAAGTCCACTTATTCATGTTGCGCTTTTTAGTGACGCCCCTTCAGGGGTAGCTGATGAGGCTTTAATTGCTAAGGTACAAGCAGCCCTTGATGCCCCCCATGTTAAAATGACCAATGACCACATCTTTGTGAAAAGCGCGGTACAGCGGATGATCAAT
>NZ_JBHIML010000111.1:0-902 GCF_042194015.1 Bartonella sp. MU37NMGALS | reverse complement strand
CGTCATTTGGATTTATAGACAAATTGACGCGTATGTTTACAAGTGTAGATACTATAGAGAAGTATAATCAACTTTACAATAAATACGTAAGTGAATCATATATTGGCTCTATGCATTCTGAAAAGGTACGCAAAGCAGAAGAACTTTCACTCAGAAATGGCGGAGAATATTCATTTTTTAACAAGGAAGATATATTGTATCGTCACATATCAGTTGTTGGTTGTGCATCCATTGTGAGTTTATTGCGGGGTGATTATAATAAGGAGATGTCGCAAATGGATCTACCCAATGTAATAAAGCGTTTACGCGATGAATATGATTGGAGTGAAAGCGATTTTATGTGGGCATACGACGTGGTCAATGATAACGAGGATCCAATGATTTATTATGCAAAAAAATTTCTTAAGCGTTACGATTTCAGAAAAGAACAAGTAGATAACATAGTATCTCACGTGAAAACAAATGATCATAAATGGTTAAAGGAACTCAGTGAACATTGCGGAAACTTACGAAGGATATACTATATAATGAAACCGTAATAGAGCTTGTCATTTACGATCAAAATGTTTCTGAAGCACATTAAGAGCAACACGTAATGAATTCACAAGATGTGGTAATATCTGATCTTCTATAACGAGGTACTGTAGTGCTGCATAAAGATTATACTGTCTATAGAGGCATTGTGCTTCTTTAAGTGCCTCTTGCATGTTGATAAACTGCTCTGTTGCAAATGCTACCCATTTATCTCTTGCTTTATCATCAGATGATGACGGCATTTCGTCATAAATTGCATTAGGCAAGCCTTTTGCGCAAAGGTAATTATTCCTTATCTGTAGATATTGTTGCGCGGCGTCGTATTGCTCTTGAGTAAGCACGCCTTGCAAGCAAAGCCGCCCTATATA
>NZ_JBHIML010000110.1:0-903 GCF_042194015.1 Bartonella sp. MU37NMGALS | reverse complement strand
TGCTCTTGCATTAATCTCTGCAAGCGCTCGGGATAAAAAAAATCTTCTGGACGCAAATCTATCCCATGCTCACGTGCGTAATCTAAAATTTTTTGCTGGTGTTTTGCTGGCATGTCACGCCATCTATAAACAGATGACACATCTCTTTGCACTATGGTTGCTACAGTTTTGAAACCACCTAAATATTTTATAATTAATCTCGAAGCCATATGTAATCTCCATAACAGCGCAATAAATAATTGCACTTTTTACATATGTCAATAAAAAATGCACTTTTCTCATTTTTGCATTTTACGTATTTTTAGGGATAATATTTAGATTATGAGTAGCAATATTGAAAAAAGTATCCGACAATGGCTAGAAAAGAAATTAAACGAGCGCGGACACGGTGCTCAAATAGAATTAGCCGCTCACTTGGGAATCCATCAATCCACTATAAGTAGAATGATTAATCCTTACAAAAATGGAAAATCAAGAAGCATAAGTATTGGAGAATTAGTTAAAATAGCAGAGTTTTTTAATGAACCCCCCCCAAATTTCTTCAATGATGTTGATCAAGAATTTATGAATTTTTATCGTGATCTTTCTGAAGAAAACAAGAGAGATGTGATTTTGTATATTGAGTTTTTAAGGCAATCAAAAAATAAGAAATAGTTTCCTTTTCCTTCTGAGAAAACCCTTTTAGAAGATTATAATCTTGTTCCGTTACTTGCATATTGTATCTCCATAAATTGTGGATAGTGCATTTTTTAAAAAAACATACCTAACATAAATATGCACTTTTTACATTTTTATGTTGACACTTGCACTTTTTACATATATTCACTCCATATCTTAGAAAATAACTTTTGCCAATAGGCAGTATGGAGGCATTTGTGAAGAAACCAGTGTTTATAAATTCTG
>NZ_JBHIML010000109.1:0-908 GCF_042194015.1 Bartonella sp. MU37NMGALS | reverse complement strand
TTCTTTTCTACAGCCATCATCACCTCCTTAAGGCTGCAAAGTCTCACGCGCGCTATCAACGCCGGAACTTTTTGCAATTGAAGGAAAATTCTCTTGATACCAATCGCTAGGGCTTATGTAATTATCGGTAACTTCTGCTATCTTTTTTATTATCTTAGGATGCGGAAATCGCTTCTTATTTACATAGCGTGCTACAGATGCTTGCGTAACACCTACCAAAATCGCAAACTCGGCATAAGTAATATTATTCTTTGATAAATACAGTTTTAGTTTAGACATTCCTTTTTATACCATATCGGTATTATTAAAACAAGGAAATTTTACCACATTGGCATTTGAAAGGATTTTTTTTTTAATTAGGATAAGAATCATGAATAATTTGAAATTTTTCAGACAAAAAGTCGGTTTAACTCCAAAAGAATTAGCCGAATTGGTGGGAACTAGTCAGCCACAAATTTTTCGTTTAGAAAATGGGCAACGAAAATTAACAAAAGAGTGGGCTATACGTTTGGCACCACACTTAAAAATTACTCCCAAACAATTGTTGTTTTCAGGAAATAAGCCTAATAGCTTAGATGAACAAATTGAAGATATGTTAGAGCATCTAAGCTACGATAATAAGGTTAAACTTCTGGATCTCCTTTCTTCATTTTATCAAGATAAAAAAGAATAAACTCTCTTTTTTCATCTTCTGTCAATTTATTCCATAGTTCCAATATTTGCGTATTAATTGACCATTTTTCATCCATTTGTTCTACTCATAAAAAATAAAAAATAAAAAATAACCATTTTGGTATTGACTTTAAATTACCATTTTGGTATCAAGATATCCCATATCTTAGAAAATAACTTTTGCCAATAGGCAGTATGGAGGCATTTGTGAATAAACCAGTGTTTATAAATTCTGA
>NZ_JBHIML010000011.1:0-44727 GCF_042194015.1 Bartonella sp. MU37NMGALS | reverse complement strand
GAAAAAGCTTTAAAAGCAGCCACAACACGTCTGGAGGTGGAAAGTGAAGTTAATCAAAAAAGTGATGCTGATGTGCGTGCTGCTCTCTCTGATTGGTTGCGCGACAAATAAATATGCTTCTTCTTGTGTTGGCTGGTTGCCAATTTATTTAAGCTGGAAAGATCTGAACACCATTAGTTCAAACTTAGCAAGAGAGATCTTAAAGCACAATAATCTAGGTGAACGCGTGTGTGGGTGGAAACATGGCTAGAAAAAAAACACAAGACGATACAGAGCTTACAGAAGCAGAAAAAGAAATACTTCAAGAAATCATCATGACCTACAAAAGTGTAAAGGTGATGTCTCGTTATACGAAATGGATTGTACTCATTATACTCTTATTAGCCCTTGATTTTTCACGTATTATGGATGCGTTTGTAAGTATTTTTACACAAAAACCAAATATCCGACTCTAAACATACTCTGAGACGCGCGAAATTCTTTAGAAAATGGATTCTTAATTTTGCTCGTCTCATGGAGACTATCAATAATGTCTTTGTACATTTAAAACAGTGGCTAACCAAAAACTGAAAGCTTTATCCCCTCCCCGCTTTTGAAACGGGGAGATGAAATCGGTTTTAAAACTAAGCAGCTTTCGTAACAGATGTTGCTAAAACCCGCTTAGCTTCTTTAATGAGGGCTTTATATTTTCTATTCTCTTCATCTACTCTGAAGGCATCAAGAAGACGCATATGAATAGGACCTAAAAGATATAAAACTTTTTCGCCAGCGTTCATACCTTCCCAATAACTTGGCAAATCAAAGCGCGTATCATTATCATAATCAACAGCTTGGTTTTTTAGTTTCTTTTCACACTCAATAAAGTAACGGCGTGCTTGACGTCCTTTCTCATTACGTTCCACCATTGAGAGCTCTTTCGCCATGTCTAAAGTGATGTGGTATTCTGTACTTGGACGACCGCCTTTAGGTTTTACTAAATTTTTAGTAAAACTCACAAAGTCCTGATTTTTTTGAAAAGAATATTCTTCAATCCGTCGTGAAATCCAATCGTTGAAGCGTATATTAACTTCTAAAAACGTATGCAACTCGCGTGCGTTAACAGTTTGAACAGTTTCTTGTCCAATGATTTGTTCTTTAATTTCTATGAGAGTGTTCATAGTGAACTCCTAGTTGTTAGAGGTTTGTTAATGACACTCTAAAAAAGAGTGCCGGGTGCTAACAAACACGGCAACTAGCCCGTCGTTATGCTTTCCCCGTGAAGGTATTTTATAGCATAACCACACCCGACGAAATCATTATATGCGTCTAACATACAATGAGTCAAAGCTTTTAATATGCGGAAAATTAGTTATTTCGGTAACCAATCCGCTAGTTGTTTTAAGGTGTTTGTTAAGCACCTGATTCGAAAATACACATTACAGAAATAATGTCAAGCCTTTCCTGTTATAAATGAAGCCCACTGTTCCAAGAGAACATGTCGCTGTTCTAAAAAATCCGTTCGCATATAAGCTTTTGTCACTGAACTCCCAACTGAATGGGCAAGAACAGTTTCGGCAATCTCAAATGGTGTTGACGTTGTCTCTGCTATCCAATCCCGTAAGCTTGAACGAAAACCATGGGGACGATAGGTTAAGCCGCAAATTGTCATATATTTTGCCATGGTGGCATCAGAAATGGGGTTGCCTCTAAGACCAGAAAAGAGAAAACCATTCTTTTCAAAGGGGAGAGTTTTTTCAATAACTCTCAAAGCTTCATCACTTAGTGGCACGCGAAAGTCTGAAACTTTCCCTACAATACCTTTCATGTTTTCTTTTGGTATAGTCCATATCTTTTTATCAATTTGTTCAAGGCGCAAATAGCGCAATGAATATGACCGTGCTCCCGTCAAAATAAGTAACTTCAATGCTAAATTTGAAAGGATATCATCCTTTAAGTTTTGATAAAAAACCGGCACTTCTTGCCATGGCATAGCAGGAATATTTGTTGATGTCGTACGTGGTTTTCCTAAAAGCGCGCGTGCCTTCATACAAGCCTGTAGATCAACATCTAAACCAAGAGCCGCAGCATATTTCAAGCAAATGTTAATACGATTAAGTGCTTTTCTTGCCGTATCTGCTTTTTCATGCCAAAGGGGTGCGAGAACATTGCGAATGATATTGGCTGTTAATTTTTCTATAGGTAAATTACCTATGTGTGGAATAACGTGCAACTCTAGTGGAGAAAACCAGCGGCCGTTTTTACCTTCATTTTTCAACTCTGCTTTTTTGCTTTCAAAAGCCGCTTTTGCAATTTCTTGGAAGATATTGCTTTGCTGTTTTAAAATAGTCTGTTCTCGAAAGACAATAGGATCATTGCCTTCTTTAAGAATATCACTATAATATCTTGCAAGCTCACGCGCTTCTTTTAAAGAGAGTTTTGTAACAGGACCAAGTCCCATTTCACGGCGCTTATTGTGGTGCGTATAGCGAAAAAACCAAGAGCGTGTATTGTCTTTTCGAACATTCAACCATAGCCCTGCTCCATCACAATATTTTCCTTGTGGAGAGGACTTTACAAGTAATGCTGATAACCGATGAATCGCCCTCACTTAACGTCCCCTCTCGTCCACCTTTTCAAGCATTGCTCGTCCACCTTTTTTGGTCCACCTTTTAGACCACCTTTAATTTCTGATTTGAGATTTTTTCTTTAATACTTACTTTTTTTATTGAATCATAAAAAGCTATAGACATCAATATGCTCTTACACATCTTTATATACTTTGAATCTTGTTGCTAAAGCCTGATTCGCTCTCTGGGGGCACCATATGATGTTTTAATTACGTGTAGCTTATTCATTTTCCGATCCTTTTTAAATTCAGGAGAAGGTAGAGCTAAACGTGAATTTATAAAACGTATTATTTTATCAAACTTCTTTTTTAATGCTTTAAATTCAACTAATTCCTATTAAGAAAATAGGTTAGAGTTTAAGTTTCTAATGAATATACTAACAACTCCGTAACATTGGCAAAATTATCCGGTGAGCCATTATTAAAAGAATCAGAAAGTTTTTTGTAAAGTTCTTACCACAAACATTTTCTTCAATAAAACCACCTAATGCATCAGCCTTAAAGTCTTTTAAAGCTTTAATCGGATAAGGAGTATGATTATAAAGTACATGCGTTTCATTTATTAAAGCAATTTTTTTCTTTTAAAAGATTATAGCCTTCTATTTAACAGCGTTTTTTGCTGTAAAACTCAAATTATCTGTCTGTTCAACTAAAAGAACTTTATTGTTTAGCTTTTGTGCTTTTTTCAAAGAGATGTGGGCTTTCAAGAATAAGCTTTTCTCGTGCTTTTTGTAACTGTTTAATAACTTCATCAATCTTTGATGGAGAACAAAAAGCTTCTTGGCTATTCAACAAATGCAGCCTCTCCTTTCCCTCATATAAACATTGCATCTGAGA
Source organism: Bartonella sp. MU37NMGALS (assembly GCF_042194015.1). Lineage (NCBI taxonomy): Bacteria > Pseudomonadati > Pseudomonadota > Alphaproteobacteria > Hyphomicrobiales > Bartonellaceae > Bartonella > Bartonella sp. MU37NMGALS. The sequence continues at coordinate 41,285 of NZ_JBHIML010000011.1, read as the reverse complement.
TTGAAGTATTCTAACTTCTTGAAAAAAAAGACGTCCTGTTTCCTTAAAACCATTGTTAAGTGCAAAAAGTTGATCGGAAATGGATAGCAGAATTTGTTTTAAAAAACGCTCATTTTCTTGGCGTTTACGATATTCTAAAATAAGAGCATGGCTTATCTCATCTAACTGTTTTTTTGTAGAATCAATTTGACGCAATAAATTTGCTTTTTCCCCCATATCACCTTTTCTCACCTTCACAAGCATAGCATGAATATCTAACAACTTAATTGCGGAATGAGATAAATAATCAACAACTGTAGGCGTATTAACATAGCGTTTCCGTGCAATCATCACAAACTCACCTAATGACTGTTTTTTACATTCATCCCGCTATTTATTTTCCATTTTACAAAGCCATTCTAAAGAAAGTGCTAAAAAATATTACCTCCAATGCATTATTCGATGTCCCCTTCTCTCTTTTCACTATCAACGTGGAATCCGTGGAGAGAGAAAACGTACAGGTGTATAAAGGATAAGATGTGTTGTTTTCTCCAACACACTACTACCATCAGCAAGAAGGGCTTGACTAGGTGACAATTCTGTACCTTGCATAATTGTGGAAGCCAAAGAACCTTCTCGAGAAAGAGCCATCAACGTTGGTGAAGATGCAAAGACATTGTGTGCTCCCCCATCCACATGAGAGAAATCAAGAACAGCTATTCCATTTTTACGCAACATTTCAATATCTGAGCCATCGCCCACACGATGATGTCCACCCGTAAGACGTCCTGAAACCGCGAGAGCTTTATCCGCTCTAGATACTAAAATAGCTGTTGGCTGCGGGAGTTTTTTTATATCATTAAGTTGGCGCTCAAATACATCAACATCAATGTCTGGTGCCGCCATTAATAAACTTGTAATACGACGAATAGGCTTATATTTTTTCTGTAAGGCTAAAGTTCTAAATGCTTCCATTATAACAAAATTGCCCATAGAATGCGCAATAACCGAAATCTGATCAGCATTGGTTTCACTAATAAGTGTTAAAAGCTCTATCAATCCGTCACGGGCAAAATTAGCACTGTCACGATCATAAATATAAAGAGGAACAGATCCGGCAGAAGGCCAAGAATAATGCACAGCGACAACATTTAAAGAATAATCATGTGTAAACTGTGCTGTACGAAATGTACCATCTGCAAAATTATTATTATACCCATGGATAAAAAGAAAAATTTCTCTTTTTCCTTTTGGCTTTTTTTCTAAAGCAGCATTTAATTGCTGTTTAAACTGTTCTTTATTATCGTATTTTTGCAATGCTACTGCTGCAAAATACTTATCATGCGTAGGTTTATAGGCATTTATTTCAACAACTCCCTTTGTATGTTGCTGAGGAATTCCTACGTCAACGCGATTGTAATGTACTTTATTTGATCGCTCTGCACCATAAGGTTGAGCGTAATTATTTTGCATCATACGACTTGTTGCAACATACACTGGAATGATGGCTTTTGGAGAAACTGGGTTCTCTTCAACTTCTCTTTCTACTGCAGTCATAGAAGGAGTTGCATGCACTCCATGCCAAAGCACAGCGCGTGAATCACTACATGCTGACAATAAAGAAATACAAATAAGAAGTGTTAAATATCTCAAAATCATTATACTTCTCACTGCAACTTTACCCCCACCCTATAAAAATATAACATTTCAAATGCACAGATAAAGTAATAAAAAATGAAACATTATTAGCAACACATCAACAAATAACATACAAAAAAGATTTTTCTATAATGCGCATAAATCCCCTCTCTCTACATAACTTCATCTCATTACAGAGACTCACCGCTAACTGGTGCGGTCGAGAAGACTCGAACTTCCACGGGTTGCCCCACAGCGACCTCAACGCTGCGCGTCTACCAATTCCGCCACGACCGCACGTGGGAAGAAAAACATTCTGGTTTTTAGCCTTTAACAAATCATAAAGAAAGGTACAAGCCAATTTTCTCTTTCTCATAATTTATTTTTATCCGGATGCTTTATAACTTAATAGAGATTACTAAAAATATCGACTTTACTACGATCTTTGAATCATCATCATAAAGTGTGCTTGTGCAGCTTGATCTTTTTCATAATAACCATGAAAGTTTTTTGTAATTGTTGTAGAGCCCTGTTTTTGGATTCCTCTCATAGCCATACACATGTGCTCCGCCTCAATCAATACTGCTACACCATGAGGCTTCAGATACGTTTTTAACGCGTGAGCCACTTGCGCTGTCATAGCTTCTTGTGTTTGTAAACGACGAGAAAAAATATCTACAACACGCACAATTTTTGAAAGGCCAACAATTTTTTCATTAGGAAGATATGCTATATGTGCTTTCCCAATAATTGGGATCATATGATGCTCACAGTGTGAATAAAAAGGTATATTTTTTACGATTACGGCTTCATTATATCCTGAAACCTCTTCAAAAACTGTACCTAAGGTTTCTTTAACCGATTGACTATAACCACTAAAAAGCTCGCGATATGCCTTGGCTATACGTCTTGGAGTATCTAAAAGCCCTTCTCTATTTGGATTTTCCCCTATCCATAAGAGTAATGTACGAATCGCTTCTTCCACCTCTTCAATACTCGGACGCTTTTCTTCAGATAAAAAAGAATCCTTCGCGTCTTCTTTAACAACATTACGCATTCAAAAACTCCAAGCTTACTCTATACAAAGCATTTGCTCCATACCTATTTCATTTTGTATAATCTCTATATAAGCGAATTAAAAGTTTAAACAATCACGACTCTCAAAATTTCAGGCAATAGCGCATGATTGATAATATCTATAATGATAAAATACTTAAATATGCTGCACATATAGGAAAAATTGGGCGTCTTAATAATCCTGATGCAACATCAAAAAAACATGCACACCTTTGTGGTTCGACAATCACTGTAGATTTAAAAGTGGAAAATGGTATTATTACGGATTTTGCCCATGAAATACACGCATGTGTGCTAGGGCAAGCATCGGCTTCACTTTTAGCATCTCATATCATCGGACAAACAACACAAGATCTTAAAATATTGCGTGAAGTTATTTATCAAATGCTAACGCAAAATGGTCCTTCTCCTCAAGCTCCATTTAAGGATTTTTCTTGCTTACAGCCCATTAAAGATTATAAAATGCGCCATGCAGCAACACTACTACCCTTTGATGCAACGATAGACTGCATTCAAAAAATTGAAGAAAAATAAATGTTCAAATCACAATCTCGACAAAAAAAATTGACTCGAAATTACACAGGCAATTGGCAAAAAACACCTGGACGATTATTGGGTATTTTCTTAATACGCTTCTATCAAATAACACTTTCAAGTCTTATAGGCAATCAATGTCGCCATGCCCCGACTTGTTCAGAATATACATATGAAGCGATTGCACGCCATGGGCTTTGGGCTGGTGCATGGATGGGACTCTTTCGTATCATACGTTGTGGGCCCTTTGGAACAGATGGCTTTGACCCAGTACCTATTTCTCTTGGAAATTCTTGCTGTTTTTATAAACCTTGGCGTTACTGGAAAATTTCTGACAAACACAACAAATAATCCTTTTCTTTTTTCGTATGTATTGATAAAAAATCAGTCTATAAGCTTTTTACTCAATTTTCACGAAACCATCCGCAATCGTTAGCGGAATTGGATTAAAAGGGTGTTTTTATGTCTTGCTCTGTTTCTCTTTCTTTTCCTGATGGTTCAAAACGTAATTACCCCTCCGAAATGACTGGTCTGGAATTAGCAGAATCCATTTCTAAATCACTCGCAAAAAAAGCTGTCGCCTATAGGCTTGATGGTATCACACGAGACTTATCGGATCCATTGGAACAATCTGGTCAAGTAGAGATTATTACCCGAGAAGATTCACGCGCTCTTGAACTCATAAGGCATGACTGCGCCCATGTCCTTGCTGAAGCAGTGCAAGAACTCTTTCCTGAAACGCAAGTAACAATAGGTCCTGTCATTGAGAATGGATTCTATTATGATTTTGCACGCCAACAACCTTTTACATTAGATGATCTCACCGTCATTGAAAAGAAAATGCGTGAAATTATCCAACGCAATAAACCTTTCAGAAAAGAAATTTGGTCTCGTGAAAAAGCGAGAAAAATTTTTTCTGAGAAAAAGGAATTTTATAAAGTTGAACTTATTGATAGCATTCCTGAAAATCAAGATTTAAAAATTTATTATCAAGGAAAATGGTTTGATCTTTGCCGCGGACCGCACATGCAATCTACAGGGCAAATTGGGAATGCTTTCAAATTAATGAAAGTCGCAGGAGCTTATTGGCGTGGCGATGCCAATAATCCAATGCTCACAAGAATTTATGGAACAGCATTTGCAAATGAAAATGACTTAAAAGCCTACCTCCATATGCTAGAAGAAGCTGAAAAACGTGATCATCGCCGCTTGGGACGTGAAATGGACTTATTTCATTTTCAAGAAGAAGGGCCAGGAATGATTTTTTGGCATAAAAAAGGTTGGAAAATGTTCCAAAACTTGATCAACTATATGCGTAGACGCCTTGATGATCATCAATATGCTGAAGTTAATGCACCACAAGTTCTCGATAGATCACTCTGGGAAATATCTGGCCATTGGGGCTGGTATAAGGAGAATATGTTCAAAGTAATTCCAGCAGCAGAAGATTCAGATCATAGGAATGTTTATGCCCTTAAGCCCATGAATTGCCCTGGTCATGTGCAAATTTTTAAACATGGTTTAAAATCTTATCGTGATTTGCCTATCAGACTTGCTGAATTTGGACTTGTTCATCGTTATGAGCCTTCGGGCTCTTTACATGGTCTTATGCGTGTGCGTGGTTTTACGCAAGATGATGCGCATATTTTTTGTACTGATGAACAATTAGCCGATGAATGTCTCAGTATTAATGATCTTATTTTATCAACTTATGCTGATTTTGGTTTTAAAGAAATTAGTCTTAAGCTTTCAACACGTCCAGAAAAACGAGTTGGGTCTGATGCATTATGGGATCATGCAGAAAGTATCATGGAATCTGTCCTTAAAACGATTGAAACAAAATTTGCAGGACAAATCAAAACAAGCATCCTTCCAGGTGAAGGAGCATTTTATGGTCCAAAATTTGAATATACATTAAAGGATGCTATCGGTCGCGAATGGCAATGTGGAACAACACAAATAGACTTTAATCTCCCCGAACGTTTTGGTGCATTCTATATTGATAAAGATTCAGAAAAACGTCAACCTGTTATGATCCACCGTGCTATCTTTGGATCAATGGAGCGTTTTCTTGGTATATTAATCGAAAATTTTGCTGGACATATGCCACTTTGGCTTGCTCCTGAACAAGTTGTTGTTGCAACAATTACGTCCGAAGCAAATGAATATGCCCAAAAAATAACAGCAAAACTTAGAGCTATTGGACTTTCCGCAACAACAGATCTCCGCAATGAAAAAATTAACTATAAAATACGAGAACATTCTTTACAAAAAATCCCCGTAATTTTGGTATGTGGTAAACGTGAAGCTGAAACAAACAGCGTAAATATGCGCCGCTTAGGAAGTACAAATCAAACCCTTTTATCTGTAGAAGATATGATTAAACAACTCTTAAATGAGGCAACACCTCCGGATTTGCAACGTGTAATAAATGCATAACATCACAAAAGATGGTAATACGTTAATTTTTTACTATAAATCTTCAATTTTTGCACAAAATGAAACGTCGTGCATTTTGCTTTTATACACAATTACCGAACACCAGAAAGAAGCACGTGATCATTCTTTACAAGGTGGATTGGTGAAAAAATTGAATGTACGCTACGAGCTGTTTAAATGTAAAAATCATAGATAATTGAATATTAATGATAACATTCATCTTTTACCTTTATAATGAAAAGATGGTGCTATTATCATAGATAGATCATTACGATAATGATAGTAACATCAATCAAGGAGACTGAAAACAAGATTACGTTTATTAATAAAAATATGTAAAATTAGCTGAACAATAATATATCTTATTCGTAAGATAAGCTCTTATAAAAAAGACAGCATGTTGATTTATAATGATAATATATCTTTATTCATATTAAATAAAGTTTCAAATATCATAGGATTCTCTCGTTTTAAATATGTTTATGTTGAATCTATCAAAATTATTTTTTGGCACGAGAAAAGCGGAATGAGTGTGTGGTTAAAAATTATTGAGAAAGGACTTTTAAAATGCCCACAATGAACCGCCTAAAGTGCTAAGGATTGTTGCAATCATTGAGGGTAGACTAAACTACATGGTAAAATAAGCTTAAGGATCCTTAAGAAACATCGCTTTAAAACAAGCACATGAATTGGTAAACCAATGGCATTATACATCCCGCAATCTGCACTGATGAGATATTGCCTTAACTTTTTATAAAGTCGAATCAAAGAAAAATGGCAAAACTCAGTGCTTATTCTTTCCCCTCTTCATATTTTACCAAATTAAAAACTCTTATAAAAAACTCGCTAAATATACATATACGATACATGACTACTCGTTGAACATATAAAACTCTAGGCGCCCCCATAAAACGTCTAAATATCTACGAAAAACATTGCCGCGCTAGACGCTAGATATTTATTTGTAAAACAATTTCAAAACACATGCTTTGCTAAAAAAAGAAACACATATAAAATAAAAAATATCATTATTATCGTGCTCTATCAAGAACACGCTTACATTCAATGAGCTCAAACAGAATTTCTTGTAACAATGCTTTATCAGTTTTATCTTTGTAAAGATTCACAGAACCGACAGATGTTTCTCCCTCATTCCTCATGAAACTCAAAAGCCCAAAAGAAGATTTTTTAGGCTTATTGCTAGCATTTTCAGAAGTTTGTCCTGCATGTTTCTTCTCTATTACTACATTCATAGCATCAAGATCACCATTACCCAATGCAGTCACAAAAGCAACACCATTTTCTTTCAAAAGGCGTTGCACACCTTTTATCGTATAACCCTGATCATATAATAACTGCTTAATACCATTGAGCAAATCAACATCGACCGGACGATAATAGCGCCTCCCTCCCCCACGTTTCATTGGTTTAATCTGCCTAAAACGTGTTTCCCAGAATCTTAAGACATGCTGCGGAAGCTCCAATAACTCGGCTACTTCGCTAATTGTGCGAAAAGCATCAGAGCTTTTATCCATTTTGTAACACCTTATTTAAAACAAAATAAATTACTTTACAATGACTCATTCTGTCTCAATTTCTCAACAAGATTAGTCAAAAATAAGACCATCATTGACCACTTACTCAACAGTCTTTTTCTAAAAAAAACAAAGACCCCTGTTTTATAATTTTTTTAACAAATACCAAACATACCATAGCGTTTATTTATGAGATATCATTTTTCTGTCTTGCACGATGCGAATCTAAAATTCTCTGTTTAAGGACATTGGCAGCCTTAAACGTCACAACACGTCGCGGCGGAATAGGTGCTTCAACACCTGTTTTTGGATTGCGTCCAACACGTTCGTTTTTACTGCGAACCTGAAAAGTTGCAAAAGAAGATAATTTAACCGCTTCTCCTCTTACAAGTGAGTTGCAAATCTCATCCAAAACCAATTCGACTAAAGCTGCTGATTCAGTATGTGACAAGCCCACTCTTTTACAAACTACGCTCGCTAAATCTGCACGCGTTACTGTCTTACTTGTCATTATAACCACCTATTAAAATATTAAAAATTACAAAATGACTTATACGTTTTCTTGAAATATGGTCAAGTAGCCATAATTTACCAACGAATAAGAATTGCTCCCCATGTAAATCCACCTCCCATGGCCTCTAACATGATAAGATCTCCTTCTTTTATTTTTCCATCGCAAACAGCTGTTGTTAAAGCCAACGGAACTGATGCCGCAGACGTATTACCATGTTGATCAACGGTAATCACAACTTTATCTAGTGAAATTCCCAGTTTTTTAGCAGATGCTTCAATAATGCGCTTATTAGCCTGATGAGGTACAAACCAATCTAGTTGTGAAGAATCCATACCTGCAGCTGCAAAACAATCATCAACCACATCCGTTATCATACCAACAGCATATTTAAAAACTTCTCGTCCTTCCATACGCAAATAGCCTGTCGTTTGTGTTGTTGAAGGTCCACCATCAACATATAGCTTATCTATATAAGCACCATTAGAGCGCAATTTCGCAGACAATATACCACGCTCAAAAGCAATACCCCCCTCAATTTCCTGTGCTTCCAAAATAGCAGCACCCGCACCATCACCAAACAAAACACATGTCGTACGATCTTCCCAATCTAAAATTCGAGAAAATGTATCGGATCCAATAACTAAAATTCTTTTAGCCGCTCCACACCGTAAATAAGAATCTCCTGTTGTTAAAGCAAAAATAAAACCAGAGCAAACAGCTTGAATATCAAAAGCAAATCCATGGCTCATTCCCAAAGCACGCTGAATTTCAACAGCAGAAGCAGGAAAAGTACGATTCGGGGTGGACGTTGCTAAAATAATACAATCAATGTCTTTTATTGTTAAACCAGCATTTGTAAGTGCTGCTTGCGCAGCCTCAACTCCTAAAGAAACAGTTGTTTCATTTTCACTGGCAATATAACGTTGGCGTATTCCTGTACGCTGAACAATCCATGAATCTGACGTTTCAACAAACTTTGCAATCTCATCATTTGATAAACTTTTCTTCGGCAAAGCACTTCCTACACCACGTATAATTGACCGAATCATTAAGCTCTTACCTTTTCTTCAAATTTTTCATTTCTATTATAAGAGCTTATCATAAGGACTCTCCATTCACTGTCTCTTCACCTTCTTGATCAAAAAGTGTTTCTTTATTCTCATGAAACCGTCGCAAATCAGCTGTTATTTTTTTCAAAAGTCCATTATTAACCATCTCATAACCAACGCGGATAGCAGAAGCAAAACCGTTAGCATTAGCACTCCCATGGCTTTTGATCACAACACCATTCAACCCCAAAAGCACTCCTCCATTCACCCTATCGGGATCCATTTTGTGTTTCAGCGTACGAAAAGCACCCCGCGATAAAAAATAGCCAAGAGATGTTAAAAAAGAACTGCGCAGTGCGGAGTTTAAAATCTCTCCTATCTGTCGCGCGGTTCCTTCTGCGGTTTTTAAAGCAATATTACCAGAAAACCCCTCTGTTACAACAACATCGACTGTTCCTTTTCCAATGTCATTGCCCTCAACAAATCCTTTATATTCCAATCCTTCTAATTGCACTTCACGCAATATCATTCCTGCTTTTTTTATTTGATAAAGTCCTTTAACCTCTTCCACCCCCACATTTAAAAGCCCAACACTTGGTCTTTCAGTGTGATATAAAGCGCGAAACATACCCGCTCCCATAACCGCCAAATCAACCAACTGACCAGCAGAGGCACCAATTGTTGCCCCAATATCCAAAACGATACTCTCACTGCGAAGTGTTGGCCAGATACCCGCAATACCAGGACGTTCAGCCTCTGCGAGCATTTTCAAACAAAAATAAGACATGGCCATGAGTGCACCCGTATTACCAGCAGAAATGCAAGCATCAGCTTCACCATTTTTTACCGCTTCAATGGCGTACCACATTGATGATTTACCACGTCCATTACGAAGTGCTTGGCTTGGCTTTTCATCCATGCGTGTATAACTTTCTGTAGGGCAAAAGCGCGATACAGAATCCAAACAAGGGTATTTTTTTAAAACTGGACGAACGTCCTCCTCTATTCCATAAAACAGAAAATAAATATTTGATAAATATTTTTGTACAATTGCTGCTCCTGCAATAGCTGCTTCTGGACCGTAATCACCGCCCATGACATCCACAGAAATTCTAATCACGCTTGCATATCCCACATCTTTTCATTTACATCTTTAAACACATATTATGATTTTTGGCTCCTGAACACTCACAAAGCAAATCTTGCAAAAATCGCTCCGCAGAAAATATCGTTTAGCATACAATAGATATTTTATGTTTTTACAATCACTTCCAATTTTTCAAAACAGAAAATGGCGAGAATTTTTGCTCTGCTTCTTCTAAATTTTCAACCATATCCATCTTTATTCTCTCTTTACGTGGATAATGATTAATAGACAACTCAAAAAACTCTTCCATGATTGCACCAATATCAATTTTATCATCATAAAACACTTCAGGAGTATCAAGCCCCTCCACATCTAAAAACAATTCTCCTGTATCCTCTGATATTTTGGGCTTCATCAAATTTGAATCTTCAGGAACAAAAACAACCTCAATATTTTCACAAAGGATATTTTCTAATGGTTCTAATGTAACAACACATAACTGTAGTATGCGCGCTTGCAACAGACCTTTTATACGTACTCCGCGTTTTTTCCACGGGAAAATATGGAAATTTCCCTCACAAGATTTTACTTCAATTAAATCATGGTTCTGAGCTAAATTTGTACATTCTTTTTTGTTTGCACAAAAATGAACCCTTATACCTTTAGCAGGTAGAGAACGTACGGATATTGGATAAGCCAAAGCAAATGTCATTTGAGGAATATTTTTAACATTCATTGACAACTCCCAAAGATAAAAACGCATAAAGCACTGTGTTTTTATTTATATCAAGTATTCATGCATTTTTTTCTTTTCTAAAGAAATTCTATATGGCATAATTCACTTTATAACAGGGAAGCTCAGTGTAAGCTACGGTAGATTAAGCTAAAATTAGAAAAAACTTGAGGTTGCCTTCTTGTCCTACATCTCAGTATAAAAAGGAGATATCATTGTTTCAAATGCCTCACATAATAGCCTTAATCAAACGTAAATTATTGATTGGTCTATCAATAACAAGCATAGGAATGCTTGCTGGATGTGGTCTTCTCGATTCTTCAGGTTCGAGCCAAATTTATAGAGAGGGCTATGTTCTTGATAGAAATGCTCTAAGTTCTATTTCTGTTGGCTCAAGTCAAGAGCAAGTTCTTTTAACTTTAGGGACCCCTTCATTAAAAACAAAATATGATAATGAAGTTTTTTATTACATCTCACAGACACGCTATCGTGGGATGCAGTTTATGAAAACAAAGATTATTGATCGCAAAGTTTTAGCCATTTACTTCAATAAAAATAATCAGGTTGCAAAAGTTGCTAATTACGGATTACAAGACGGTCAAGTGTTTGATTTTATTGCACAAACAACACCAACTGTAACAAAAGAACATCCTTTTTTAATTCAAATTATAAAAGGCCCTGCGAATTTGCCACCCCATAACTAAATCATATAGTCTACATACCGTCTCAATATTATTAGGTCTGATAATATCTGACCTAATAATGGGGGATTTCTAGCTCTTATGGGCGGACTTTTTTTGCCATACTGTCGAGAACTGCATTAACAAGTTTTGGCTCATCACCTTCAAAAAACGCCTTAGCTATGTCAACATATTCATTCATGACAACCGCAACAGGAACATCTTTACGGTTGATCAACTCCCATAAACCTGCTCGTAAAATTGCTCGCAATATAGAATCAAGACGTGAAAGAGACCACTCTGCAGAAAGCTGTTGATGAAGCAGAGGATCAAGCTGCTTTTGATCTTTTACAACACCCGTTATAATAGCCAAAAACCATTGAAAATCAGCTTCAAGATACTGGTCTCCATCGATATCTTTTCCCAAACGATAAGCTTCATACTCAGCTGCTATTTCCATCACCCCCGAACCCACGATATCCATTTGATAGAGGGCTTGAACTGCAGCGAGTCTTGCTGCTCCACGTTTATTGGCTGAACGCGGAAAATGTCTGCTTTTTATATCAGCCATATTTAACGATTATCTCCAAATCTCTTTTTTAGAGCGATCATACATAAAGCAGCTTCAGCCGCAAAACCACCTTTATTTTTGTCATCTAGATTCGCACGCACCCATGCTTGTTCTTCATTTTCAACAGTCAAAATACCATTTCCAATAGCCAAGTGCTGATGAATAGTTAAATCCATCAATGCACGACAAGAACCATTAGCAACAATTTCAAAGTGATATGTTTCGCCCCGAATAACACAACCAAGAGCAACATAACCATCATAAGATATCTTATTTTGTTCAGCAAAAGCTATTGCACTTGGTATTTCTAATGCTCCAGGAACCGTTACAACATCATAACTTGCTTCAGCTTTTTGCAAAGTATTCACTGCACCTCTCAAAAGCGCATCAGAAATCCCCTCATAAAAACGTGCTTCAACAATCAATACGTGAGGCTTTTTACGTATCTCTTTCATCATAATGGAATTCCACAAAAAACGAATCAAAAAAATCAAGGTTATAAAGCATAAAATTCTGAAAACGATCAATAGAGTTTTGGTTTATTCATCTTCTCTTTTTAAAGCAAAAAGTTTCGCAGCATAACGAGCAAGTTGATCAATTTCCAAATTGACCCGATCTCCAATTCTAGCCTGTCCCCACGTTGTCATTTCGAGTGTATGGCGAATAATAAGAACATCAAAAACACAATCCTCAACACCATTAACAGTCAAAGATGTCCCATTAAGTGCAATAGATCCCTTATTGACAATGAAAGGTATAAATTGTCTTGCAACTTTTAAATAAAAACGAATTGCATCCCCTTCATTTTTTTGATCAATGATTTCAACCAAACCATCAATATGACCAGAAACCAAATGTCCTCCCATTTCATCACCTAATCGAAGCGAACGTTCCAAATTAACAAAAGTTCCTTTTGTCCATTGTGCAAGATTCGTTAAACGTAATGTTTCTTCCCACGCCTCGACAACAAACCAATTAGAATCTTCTTGTTTTAATCCTCGCTCTACAATTGTCAGACAAATTCCTGAACAAGCAATTGATGCGCCAATTGCTAAGCTTTCTATAGCATAGCGTGTAGAAATCTTTAAACGCATCCCCTGCTTTAAAGGTTGAACATCTTCAATACAACCAATATCCGTTATAATTCCTGTGAACATAATGTCTTACGTCTCCATTTATAAAAACGGTCATTTCCAAACATTCTTGTCTCAATCTCATAAAACTGCGAGAGATAATTTCCAAAATGAGGGGCTTCAATACGATTTTTTCCTAAAACCATGGGGGTATGAAAACATATCAAATGATCAACACAACCAGCATTCAAAAACTTTTCCCCTGTCTTTACGCCCCCTTCCAATAAAACACTATTAATCCCATGTTTATAAAGCATCTGTAAAAGAGCAAAGGGTTCTACACAACCATTGTTCATCTCTACTGAATAAATAGACACACCATATTGCTCCAATGCATTTTTTTTGCTTTTCTTTGAAAGATCCACATCGCAAATAACCCATGTAGGAATTTTCATAGCTGTTTGGACAACTTTTGCATCAAGGGGGATAGATAAATCTGCATCCAAAATAATACGAATTGGTGAGCGCATCTCCATCCCTGGCAAGCGGCAATTGAGTTGTGGATCATCTGCTAATATAGTACCAATACCAACGAGGATAGCATTATTTTGAGCGCGTAAAATATGCGTATGGGCATGAGAAAGTGTTCCACTAATTTTTACGCTGCCCTTTTCTCTTTTCCCAACACCATTATCAGCAGAAATTGCCATTTTAAAAGTGACCGCACAGCGTTGTATCTTCCTTATGCACCAATGCGTCCATAAAGATTCAAAAGCCTCTTCAGCTAAAATGCCCTCAACCACTTCAATACCCGCCGCTCGCAAAAGAGCAATACCATGACCATCAACACGCTTGTCACAATCAGTCAACGCAACAACAACTCGAGAAATACCTGAATCAATGAGTGCATTCACACATGGCGAAGTTTTTCCATAATGCGCACAAGGTTCTAAAGTAACATAAGCAGTCGCTCCTTGAGCCAAAGAACCAGCCATATGTAAAGCTTGCACTTCCGCGTGAGGACTCCCATGAATAGCTGTTATGCCATAGCCAACAATAAATGCCCCCGCACTATTATCGTTTCGCACAATTAACGTACCAACGGAAGGATTCTCACCTGTAAGACCGACATGACGCTCTGCTAGACGAATAGCTGCAGCCATAAACCGTTCATCTTGCAATTTTTTATTCATCAAAACGAGATTCTGTATCCGCAATACCCTTTGACAATTCATCTATAACATCGTGAAAATCGCTTGCATTACGAAAATCTCGATACACAGAAGCAAAACGAATATAAGCAATATCATCAATTCTTTTCAATGCTTCCATAACAAGATGTCCAATTTTTTCTGAAGCAATCTCCGGTTCTCCCAAACTTTCAAGCTGGCGCACAATGCCAGAAATTGCTCGTTCAATATGATCAGGATCAATATTGCGCTTACGTACAGCCACATCAACTGATCGCATTAACTTATCACGATCGAATGGTTCACATCGTCCACTTTTTTTAGCAACCAATAGCTCACGCAACTGAACACGTTCAAAAGTTGTAAAACGACCACCACAAACGGAACACACACGGCGGCGGCGAATCACTGCCCCCTCTTCTGCTGGACGTGAATCTTTAACCTGTGTATCCTCATATTGGCAGTAAGGACAGCGCATCTTTTGTGTCCTTAACGATTACTAAGATAAGAGTAAAGAGGAAATTGACTCGTTATATCTTTTACCTTTTTCTCAACAGCCATTTCAACGGCATAATTATCTTCATCACTTTTTGCGCTCCGAAGACCATCAAGAACTTCTGAAACCAGATGACCAACTTGAATAAACTCTTTTTCTGAAAAACCACGTGTTGTGGCAGCAGGTGATCCCAAGCGAATTCCCGATGTTATAGATGGCGTTTCAGGATCAAAAGGAATACCATTTTTATTGCAGGTAATATGAGCGCGCCCCAAAGCCAATTCAGCACGTTTACCTGTTAGATTTTTGGAACGTAGATCAACCAACAATAAATGATTATCTGTACCACCAGAAACAATATTAAAACCATTACTCTGTAATATTTTTGCTAAAGTTTTCGCATTAGCGACCACATTGGCACTGTAACTCTTAAAAGAGGGACGCAAAGCCTCCTCAAATGCAACAGCCTTTGCAGCAATTACATGCATTAAAGGACCACCTTGAAGACCAGGAAAAATTGCAGAATTAATTTTCCTGGATAAAGACTCATCATTTGTCAATATTAAACCACCACGAGGACCTCGAAGCGACTTATGTGTTGTTGTTGTTACAATATGCGCATGTGGAACGGGTGAAGGATGCACGCCACCAGCAACAAGACCGGCAATATGAGACATATCAACGAGTAGATGAGCACCAATCTTATCTGCAATTTCACGGAATCGTTTCCAATCCCATAGCCGTGGATAAGATGAGCCACCCGCTATAATAAGTTTGGGCTTACGTTCTTTTGCAAGTTGCTCAACCTCATCCATATCAATAATCTGATCTTCTTGACGCACACCATAGGAAACAACATCAAACCATTTTCCTGACATATTAACAGATGAACCATGCGTAAGGTGACCACCAGCATTTAAGTCTAATCCCATAAATGTGTCACCAGGCTGAAGTAAAGCTAAAAAGACAGCTTGATTCATTTGGCTACCAGAATTAGGCTGTACATTCGCAAAAGCAGCACCAAAAAGCTGTTTTGCCCTTTCAATGGCTAAATCTTCAACGACATCAACAAATTGACACCCGCCATAGTAGCGCTTTCTTGGATAACCTTCTGCATACTTATTAGTTAAAACAGACCCCTGCGCTTCAAGAACCGCTCTTGAAACAATATTCTCTGAAGCAATCAGCTCAATTTCATGTTGTTGACGCTCAAACTCCCCTCTAATTGCATCAAAGATTGCACCATCAACAGTTTGTAAATTATCATTAAAAAAGCGCTTTTGTGCGTCATTTTCTTGCTGAGTCATAAAACACGTTCCTAACATAAAAAAATAAAATCACTGAACGATAACACAGCAAACCATGCAAACCAAACATTTTAAACCGCTTACACTCAAAAATAATGACGCAAATATTTATCTTATTCTTTGTTATAAAAAAAACAAAAAACTTCCCTCTCAAGAATGGTAAAAAATGAGATTACATTTCTTTTTTTACACTCTTATTTGTTTACACCTTTTACAAAAGGTATCTATAATCTAAAGAAATTCAATAATTTAATGATTAAAAATAATTTATAATGTGAAAAACTGAATATAATAGGCAAAGTTAATACAAGGCAAATAAGAATGCTAACTAAAGTTTTTATTGATGGTGAACATGGCACAACCGGACTACAAATACAAAAACGCTTAGAGGGGCGTACAGATTTAAAACTACTCTCTCTTGCTCATAAAGATCGCCATAATGTCCATCTGCGACAAGACTATCTTAATCAAGCCGATATTGCTATTTTGTGTCTTCCAGATGATGCTGCACGCGAAACAGTTCATTGGCTTAAAAAAAATAAAAACATTAGGATTATTGATAGCTCGACAGCCCACCGTGTTGCACCAGACTGGGTTTACGGTTTTCCTGAAATGACAACAGGACAAAGAAAGCGCATCCAAGCAGCACATTATGTAACCAATCCCGGGTGCTATCCTACCGGTGCCATTAGTTTGATTCGCCCACTCCGTGAAGCAGGACTGCTAGACGCCTATTATCCCATCTCGATTAATGCAATCTCCGGCTATACTGGTGGTGGAAAACAGTTGATTTTAGAAATGGAAAATCAATCTCAACAAAATATTCAGAACAATTATTTTATCTATGGTCTTAATCTTGAACACAAACATGTGCCAGAAATTAAAATCTATGGACAAATCAACCAAACCCCAATTTTCATACCAAGTGTTGGTCGTTTTCCCCAAGGAATGATTGTGAATCTTCCTCTGCATCGCCATTTATTCACAAAATCAGCAAACTGTTCTGATTTGCGCGAAATTCTCGCAAACCATTACGATGGACAAAATACCATTTTAGTTGCATCACAAGAAGAAACTGCTTCACTTCAAAGACTTAATCCAGAGTGTTTAGCCAATAAAGATAATATGAAACTGTTCGTATTTGGAAATGATCGTGAAGGTATTTTTAATCTCAGCGCCATATTCGATAATTTAGGAAAAGGCGCATCAGCTGCGGCTATCCAGAACCTCGATTTAATGCTTTCAAGCAACTTAAACTCCCTATAAATACAAACTTTTATTCAACAACGCGATATGCCCCTTTCGTTGCTCGCCAGTGCGCAACCGCAAAACATAACACTGCTAGTGCCATACTTTGGTGAATGAGCCCTAAACTTATCGGAACCTCATGTAACAGTGTTAAGATACCCAAGAGTGCTTGGATAATAATCATAACACAGATAAGAAATGCACGACGAGAATGGGTTGAATGTGGAATGTTTTTTTGTACATAGGAAGCATGAACAACTGAAACAATAAATACAAAATAAGCAAAAAATCGATGAATAAATTGAACCATTAATGAATTTTCGAATAAATTGAGCCAAACAGGACGAAGCTGCAACAAACCATCAGGAATAATCTGCCCATCCATAAGAGGCCATGTATTATAGACTTTTCCAGCATGAAGCCCTGCAACCAAAGCTCCGAAATAAATCTCTATCAAAACGAGAACAACAAGCCAAGCCGCAAAATATTGCACCTTTTTATTTGCTGGCTTTTCTGAATATTCTGCAAGTCCTCGAGATAAATAAGTAACAAAAACAATAACAAAACATGCCGTTATAAGATGAAATGCCAAACGATATTGGCTCACACTTGTTAAATTACTTTGCCCAATCCCTGAAGCAACCATCCACCAACCAATAAAGCCTTGAAAGGCGATAAGAATAGGCACGACAATAAGCGGGAGTAAGATATTTTTTTCAACACGCTTAGTCGCCCAAAACCAAATGAGCCCCAATAAAGCGACAAGACCAACAAGACGCCCAAGAACACGATGCGCCCATTCCCACCAAAATATGACCTTAAAAGCACTTAAGGTCATATCAGGATTAAGCAGCTTATATTGTGCTATCTGTTGATATTTTAAAAATTCCTCTTGCCATTGATCCACACCAATCGGTGGAATAACGCCGTGTATTGGCTTCCATTCCGTTATAGATAATCCTGATCCCGTCAAACGAGTAGCGCCACCTACTAAGACAATTGCTAAACAAAGCAATAAAATAGAGTAAAGCCACACCTGTATTTGTTTTCTATTTTTCTTTTGCACGGGCGTTAAAATGCTATTGTTTAATCTCTTTACTGCCATCTCTGATTGCCCCACGCTTCTCTCCAACTACAATGCATTTTAAAATTTAAACATCAAATCATTGTGTATTCTAGTATGTACTATAACTTTAGCAAAAAACAAGCGTACCACTATAACATGCGATACATATTTCTTTTTTATAAAGTTTATGATGCAACAACGCGATAAACAGCCTTTGGAAAGCTGCTTACCATCCGCATCATCCATTCTTGTTCATTAAGAACAGTCTTACAAATATAATAGTCTGTTAGCTCTGCAAATTGCTCAAATCCATATTTTGGTTCGCTTGCCATCTCTAGAATGATAAAGTCATATTCTTTTTTTAATTCTTGTAATATATGAGAAATGTCATTTGAAAAATCTTGTGCAGAAATAGCACTTGTTAACCCCTGAGGAAGAATATCAACCCCCGTATCATAATCACGGTAAATAACATCATGCAGCTGGGCATTGCCCGTTAAAATATCACTCAGTCCGCGATGTGGACCAATGACTTTCTCTATTTGTTGACCAGAAATATCGACCAACAGAATTGTTTTGTTCTCTTTTGTGAGATGAAGTGAAAGCTTTGCCGCTGTCCGTGCAGCCTCTGGTCCAATGATTGAAATAATGGTTGAAGCACGCCATTTCAAAACATCAGATAATCCCTCTATCGTAATAAAAGCTTCAAGATTTTTCATTTCTTGAGAGACTAAAATACTCTCGTTCTTCTCAAAAGCATTTTCTTTTGATCTCAAATCCTCTTCTGAAGGTTGATCTTTTTTGCTTTTAAAGCACGGATAAAATAACAATATTCCTAGTAAAAGAGTAAGGAAGCTAGCCAATGCACTCACAAAAATATTTTTTCCATAAAGAGCCATAAAAGAAATTGGTGCTAACGTTGTTGGCGTAACCACGTGGATATTTGTATTTTGCAAGAGAAGAAGATCATCACTCAATCTCCAATATGAATCAATAATTTTTTCTCTTTGTTGAGCAGAGTTGCTCATCGCTTTATTTTGTGCATCGACTGCTGCTTTTATTTTATTTTCAAACTCGTTAAATATTTCATTCAAAGATTGAGCTTGATCTTTTACAAAAAAATTCATTCTTTTTTTGAGCTGTTCTTCTAATTCCGTTGCAATAACCTTATCTGAATAAACTTGATAAACGATTTGTAAAATTTTATTTTTTAATTGATGAGAAACTGTCTCTAGTTCTGCAGTCATTGCTTTAATTTGAGGATGTGTCCACCCCAATTGCGCCGCCATATGTGCTCTTTGCGTTTCCAAAAGATCACGTTTAGATTCCAGAGCAACAATTGCTGAATTACCTGCAATAAACGATAACGACAATAAAGACTGTCCCTTTTCACGCATCATGTTAATCGTTGAATTCAAACTTGTTAAATGAATACGCTTTAAAGTTGCTTGCGTTAATTGCATAGAAAGATCATGAAGCTCTGTTTTTTTTACACCATGCTGAATAAACGAATCAACAGATGTACGAAATCCTTGCACGATATTAACAATTGCAGTGTTATCATATCGTTTGTCTTCTTTATCATTTAACAAGAATTGTTTCTGTTTTATGATTGCTTGTGAAAATGCGGAAAACCAAGTTTCCAAGCCACGTTGAGCTGCTTCAAGTGTCTCAGCTTCAAAAGTAAGATCGATAAAATCACCATGACGCGATAAACGGATATTTTCATGATCTTTTTTCTTATTAAAAGCACTTAAAGAAAAATGCGAATCATCGAAGACCATAGGCTGTGAAAACAAAAAGGCGATAACATTGTCTTGTTTTTTGATTGGTAACGGTTTTCCTACAGAATCAGATAATGAAAATATTAAAGTTGCTTGGTAACGACGAGGCTGGACAAAATAATACAACCAAATCAAAGATATAAATAACATTTGTAATAGCAAAACAATCAAAATGCTTCGCCATACGGTACGTACGAATAGTCTTTTATTACACTTAAGACTCATCTTTATTTTAACCAGCAAAATACTTCTTCATATTGTTTTATTAAGAGAAAGTAGTAACTATCCTCTTAACTTGCTGTCATATTATTTTCAGATAATAAAAACATAAAATTTAAGCACAAATGTTCAACAATAGCTTAAAATAACTTAATTCATATTTTTTTGATGTTCTCTAATTGTTTTTTTGCTTCAGACGTAATAACGGCTCTAATGGTAATAGACCCATCATCATGTCCTTCTTGCACTATTTCCGCAGAGTTTTCATAAAACCAATCGATAAGCGACATTTCATGAGGTTGTAAAAGATATTCAATGCTTTGCAGCTCTCCAAAAATTCGCTTTTCAATGGCTCTTAATAATTGATCGAGCCCATCCCCCTTAAGTGCTGATACTATGAGAGCAGGATTTAATCGTGTTTTTGCGCTTGTTTGTAAAACATTCAATGCCTGCTCATCTAACATATCAATCTTATTCCAAACTTCTATGATATGCTCCATATCATCAATATCAATATCAAGACTTGAAAGCACTTCTAAAACATCTTGAGCATGTGCACGATGATCTAGATCTGACATATCTCTTACATGAAGAATGAGGTCCGCTTCAACCACTTCTTCAAGGGTTGCTCTAAAAGCTGCAATCAAATTTGTTGGCAAATTAGAAATAAACCCTACAGTATCAGACAAAAGAATAGTTTTTCCATGAGGAAGAACAACTTTGCGCAAAGTCGGATCAAGCGTTGCAAATAACATATTCTTTGCTAAAACATCAGCACCGCTTAAACGGTTAAAGAGAGTTGATTTTCCTGTATTCGTATATCCTACCAGTGCAACAACAGGGTAAGATGTTTTTTTCCTTTTTGCTCTATGAAGTGCACGTGTTTTAATAACAGTTTCCAATTCGCGGCGAATACGAATAATTTTCTCTTGTAAAAGACGCCTGTCTGCTTCAATTTGTGTTTCACCAGGTCCACCTAGGAAGCCACGCCCTCCCCGTTGCCTTTCCAAGTGCGTCCAACTACGCACAAGTCGCCCTTTTTGATAGGACAAATGCGCTAACTCTACTTGCAAAACTCCTTCTTTTGTTCGTGCACGATCCCCAAAAATTTCAAGAATCAAAGCCGTTCTATCGATAACTTTGCAATTCCATAATTTTTCTAAATTACGCTGCTGTACTGGCGTTAAAAAGTGATCTACAATCGCAAGCTCAATAGAATATTCATCTATATAACAGGTTAACGCATCTACTTTACCTTTTCCAAAGAGAGTCGCAGAGCGAGGCGTTGCAATATTAACCGTTTCATAGTTAACAACTTCTAACCTTATAGCACGCGCTAACCCCAATGCCTCTTTAACACGAGAAGATATAGAACACTCTCTCAAAGAGCTTTCACTTCTATTTTCTTGAAAAATCGGTATCAAAACAAGTGCGCGCACCTGTCCTGTATTCTGCGAAAACACCCCTCCTAATCTCTCATTTTCATTTATCATAGCAATCTAAGTACTTTTAAAATGGGATAAGAGGTCTATCTTAAAATGATATGTTTACTCAGGACTTTCACCCTCAAACATCTGTACAGGCTGTCCAGGCATAATCGTAGAAATAGCATGCTTATAAACCAATTGCGCATGTCCATCTCGGCGCAAAAGAACACAAAAATTATCAAATGAAGTTACAATACCCGTGAGTTTAACGCCATTGACAAGAAAAATTGTAAGGGAAATTTTTTGCTTACGCACCGTATTTAAAAACACATCTTGCAGGTGTTGTGATCGCTCTGCCATTATTCTTACACCTTCATCTCGATTGCATAAAATATTCGTGCATGCATATCGACTGAAAAATATCTAATTGTCAACGTAGAAGCTTCAAAATTTAGCAACAAACAACTGAAATTAGAGAAAAAACGGCTCTTTAAGGCAATAATAAAGCGCAACTTACAAAAAGCTATATTAAATTAAAAATTTTTCCACGTTTATTCTTTTATAATCTTACAGTCCAAAGGCATACTTTTATATATCCTAAGCTATTACAGACTATATGTGATGATGAATCTGCTTCGTTTAGAATCAATAAAAGTAAACGGACAACAATATTTATTAACGATCATCGGTATTAATAGAGAGGTGTTCGCACCTTAACTGTGTATATAACGGCTATTAAATTATCCTTGTTTCAAAGACTAGCGGCTTATAAAGTTTTTTATAAACACAAGTTGTAAACAGTATTTTTGTTTTTGTTAGATTCAAATAATAAATTGTTTTTACTATATTTTATAACATTTTTAAACAGGGTATAAGAAACCGCGTTAACTTTATCTTGATAAGTTTTTAAAATTTTTCCCTAAGCATATTCCTTTCTAAATAATTAACAGCTAATATGTAGAGATTATGTGGAAGAGGACGTATCCCTTTTCCGTCTGTAAGAGTACGAGGCGAGTATGGCACGCAGAACCAAATTGCAAACATTTGAAGTTGAAGAAGCCCTCACAAAAGCTATGAACTTTGATTTCAATGACACAGAATTTGAAACAATATCATCAAATAATTCTGAAAATATTGTTAATGTCGATGATCTGATTCAAAAAATTGCAATGGCAGAAGAAGAATTCTTTGCTGAAAACGGTACGTCAACTTTTGTTTCTAATATTCATGATGAAGCTGTTGTTGATAAATCCGTTGTTGAACAGCTTTTTGCTCCAAAACCTTCACCTGATATTTCAGGTGGGACTGTTCATAATACATTGTTATCTACAAAACTTCTTCCTGCAAATGATGATATAACAACCCCTGTAAATTTTGGACTATTAAAGCAGCGTTCTTCCTCTCGAGTCTACTGGTATACAACAGCGCTTAGTGCTTTATGGGCAACGGGAGGAGCTTTTATTGCGCATAAGCTCGCACCTACCGGACTCAGCTCCTTATCCAATATCAGCACTTTTGTTACATCCCCAACAGGACTCGCTGTAGCAGCCGGAACAGCAATTCCTATCCTTATATCTTGGGGCGTTGCTCAATTAACAAAACGTTCAAACGACTTGCATAATATTGCTCTTCTTATGACAAATGCTGCGCAGCGCCTTAGTGAACCACAACATTTATCTGAAAAACAAGCTATTGCTATAGGGCAAACCATTCGTGAAGAAGTAGCGGCAATGAATGAAGGTATTGAACGTACCCTCGGACGTGCTGTTGAACTTGAAGCAATCATACAAGGTGAAGTTCACAACCTAGAACAAGCCTATGCTGAGAATGAATCACGTATTCACACATTAATCAAAGAATTGAGCAATGAACGCATCGCCATTTTGAATCACGCAGATCGCGTACAATCAACAATTAAAGGAACCCAAGAACAACTGAGTGATGAATTTGGTTTAGTTACCTCTAAAATTGTAACCAATGTTGAAAAGCTTGCACAAACTCTCTCTCAAACTTTACAAAAACAAGGTGAAGACCTTGTTGAAAAACTTTCCTATGCCGGTGATGGCGTAACAAATCAGCTTGTTGAAAAATTTAACGAAACAACAACACAAATTCAGCAGAAAAACACAGAATTTTTTCATGAATTAGGAAAAAACTTCGATGGTTTTTCAAAACGATTTGATCATAATGAAAAGCAAATAGAAAAAACCTTTAATGAAACAGCTGAAAAAGCGGAAGTACATATTGCTAAAATTGCCACACATATACAAGCAGTAACAGATCAAACTTTGCACGCTGTCGATGAAAAGTTTAAAGCCTTGGATCAAGCTCTTATTGATCGTAATAATCAATCTCTACAGAATTTTGATGAGAAGATCTTAAAGCTCGACGACCAAGCACATAAACTCTCTTCTAAATTTGATAACGTAACCTCGCAAGCAATTGGAGCCTTTGAACAACGTTTAGCCACTGTTGATCTTTCTCTTAAAGAACATAGTGATTCCATCATTGATTCCTTTATAGAACGCAGTCAGGCTTTAGAGGATAATGCTGAAAAACTTGGTAACTTCTTGGAATCTCATGTCTTGAAAATAAATGAAAACCTCCAAGAAAAAACAGCAGACATTACCCATGCATTTACAAATGGACGTGAAGCTATTCTTTCTGCAATTGATAAAAGTAAAGAAAGCCTGAGAGAAGAAATTCAGTATGTCGACAATGCCATTGTTGATATCATCCAAGAACGTTCACAAGATTTTAAAGTACAACTTTCTGATCAACGAGCTCTTATGGCAGACATGCTCGATAACGAGAAGAATAAAATTGCGGATACATTAAGAAATCAAATTGATGTCTTGTCCCAAAACACTTCTCATATTGAAAAAGTTTTGGCTGACAATATTCAAGTCGTTGATAAACAAGCTGAAAATCATATTACAAACATCATTCAATGCACTGAAAAACTACAAGATGTCATTGTACAAAGCTGCAATACAACCCAAGATGCTTTAGAAGCACAAGCGAGAAACATTGATATCCGTGCCGATGCTCTGCGTGACTCTTTAGCGATTAATAGTTTTTCTCTCAATGAAGTTCTTGCCGATCAAGCACGCACACTTGAGCAACGCATGGAAACAATCCATAATCTCATTGCAAAAAGTGATATACGTGTCGATGTTGCATTGAAACAACAAATAGATTTAGTTGAAAGTGCAATTGTCGCCAATAATAAGAACATTACTGAAACGGTTCAAGATCATATCAAAAACCTTGAAAACCATGCCGAAATTTTAAAGAACACTCTCTCTCAATCGAGTGGTGTTTTCTTTGAAACCCTTGAAACACGTATGGAATCATTCGATACAGATCTAGAAGATCGTGCACACAAAATTTTTGAACGAACAACAACGCTAGAGGAAACCTTATCTGAAAAATTTAGCCAAATCTGTGAAGCCATTGATATGCAAACATCTGTTATTGAGGAACGTTCTGACACGTTAAAAACGTCTCTCATGCTTAATAATGAGCAAAGTCAGATAATTCAACAAGCACTGGAAAGCAGTGTTGACAATATGCGTGTAACCTTAGAAGACTCTGTTAATATAGTTACAGATAACCTGCATAATAAGATTATAAAAGCTTCTGATATTCTTTCTTCTACGAGTGAACAAATTCTTTCATCTGTTACAAATGTTACTGCACAAGCAGAAAATATTCTCTCAGAATCAGGCAATCGCATTGTATCAAATGTCAAAAAAACTGTTTATGATACCAGTGAAAAAGTTCTGTCCGTTCTGTCTGAACAAACAGCGCATACTGTCGAAGCTTTCGCAACAGCCAGTCATAATGCACAAGCATTATTGAACGAAACCATTCACACATCAACAACAGCAATAGAGCAAGTTCTTAATGAACGCTGTGATGTTCTTCATCACTCTATGCAAAATTTTAAAAATAATTTAGGTTATCAACTTTCTGATGTAACGAGCCGTTTGGAAGTTGCAGAAAATCAAACAGCAACACAAATTTCAAAACATGTTGGAAAAATAACAGAGCTGACAAATCACTTAAATCAAGCAGCGCAAAATACGACAGAATCAATTGATTCTTTAACACAGCATATCGGTGAACAACTCTCTCTCTCCACACAAGAAGCTGAACAAAGAATTTATGCACACAATGAATTTTTAGTGAATAGCTTAACAAAAGCTAACTCTGAAACACTTCAAACAATAACGGTTATGAAGGAAGAACTTGTTAATAATGTCTCATCCGTCTTAACACAGTTGAATCAATCAATTTACAATTTTCACGAAAATAGTAATGTTTTATTATCAGCTGTTCAAAATATTGATGGTCAGTTTAATGAGAGTGCGAGTAATTTTTTCCGCAACACGGACCAAGTAGCAGAGCGTCTGTCAGCCTCAAATCAAGTGCTCAATAATAATGTTGAAATTCTGCAAGGGCTTTCAAAGAATACCTTTGAACAAATTAATCATATAACGAGCAGTTTTGGTGAACATGCAAAAACACTTTCCCAAACTATTCATGTTCTTGAACAGTCTGAAAATTCACTGAGTGCAACACTTGAAGAAAAACATAATACGCTTTCTGTATTAAGTGATGCTCTTGTTTCAAAGTCTCATGAAATTAATCAAATGATTGGGCATTATGAAAAAATCTTCAACTCAGCACTTGAACGCTCTGATAAGAATGCACGTAACTCCACAAATTCATTCCAACAATCACTTAATAGGCTTGTTAGTGAAGCATCGGCGCGTTTTTCAGAAGCAGCAGAAGACATACGTCGCTCCGCTGATGAAGTTCGTTTAGAGCTTTCAAAGATTAATAATGATATCAATGAAAATGTTAAAAAACTTCCGGAAAAGACAAAAGAAACAACGCAAACAATTCGCACAGCTTTGAATGAACAGATTACAGCGTTACAAGATCTAGTCAGTGTTATACAAAATGATCAAAAGGGCGCAAAAAAACAGCTGATATCAGAATTTCCTGCATCATCAATATTTAATCAAAGAAGTGACAATTCCACTGAGTCCGTTAAAAAGATCGTACCACCTAAGCCTATTCTGCAACAAGATCAAAGCAAAAAAAGACCAAATAAATGGGTGTCAAATCTCTTAGAAAGAGCTTCACGTGAAGAAACGTTTTATGATGCTCCCCCTAGTGATGATGTTTTAACATCAGTGCAAACAAAACCATGTCCTGCAAACTGCTCTCTTAATTCATTAGCTTCTGGTATAGTGCAAGCTATTAATCACAATGCCATTGTTGAGCTATGGGATCATTATCAACGTGGACAAAAAAACATCGTAACAGAACGCCTTTATACCTTAAATGGACAAAAAATATTTGAAATGATTAAGAGAAAATATATGAGCGATTTTGAGTTTAAACGTTCAGTGAATCAATATGTTACAGATTTTGAAAAACTCTTACGTGATATATCGCGCAGTTCTGGTTCTTCCAGCTCAGTTCGCAAATACCTGATATCAGATACCGGAAAAGTTTATACTATGCTTGCTCATGCAAGTGGTCGAATCCAATAAAAAATAAAAAAAGTGGAAAAAGATATTTTTTCCACTTTTTTCCTCTCCAGTTGTTTTAATGGCTCATTGTAGAGTACTTTGCTTTTAACTGCAGCTTTGTACTTCAAAGGCTGGGATAATTGGCGTGCGGTCTTCTGTGATATCCTAAGCAATAACCCTAAAGAAGCGTAATGACTTATAAAACAACATATCATTCTAAGAATGATAAAGCATATTTTCTATTTCCTTATCTTTTTCTTAACTCCTTTATTTTTCATAGTTTCATAAAGGTACAAAATAGGTAATAATTATTTTTGCTAATTGTGAAAAAATTCCATGCTTTTACATTAAAATAGCTCATAGAAACATTTCTATTTATTTTTTAAATGTTTTTTATCCACACATTACTCTCGTTTGAATTATGTAAGTAAATATTTTTTATTATATTAGGTGAATTTTAAATAAAAGAATCTTATTGTATTCAAATTTCCCATCCAACATACGAAATGATGCATTATAAATTATAAAGAAAAGCGTTATGGAAAATATATGATTTTCATGTTATAAAATCCGCAATTACAGCCATTTCAGCCACATCTTTGTTTATTAAAACACATAATTGTTAGTATATAAAAAATACAGCTTTCACTATTAAGAATCCAATTAAACAATGAACAACACCACTTCCATTTTCAACATTCCAGTCTCCTTTAAAATAGCTGAATAAACAATTTATAAATTACAAATTGTTATTTAAAATTTCTTGTACCTCCGTATGAAACTTTAAATAAAATATATATTTTATAAAAAATGGATGAAATTGATAGGAAATGTTCTTCTGTTCTTTCCTTATTTTGTAAACATTGCAAAAAAATAATGGCTTGATAATGTAATCGTTAGAAAATATTTTATTTTTTTGTAAACTAATCAATTTTTATGAGTTTTATTAAGGAGAGAGAAAGAAAAGTGCTGCTATCAATGAAATTATTCATGCACACAAACAAAAAGAATCATCAAACTGGTTTTACGATCCAGAAGAGTTTGCTCATGCTCATGCATTTTGATATTCAGAGAAATGAGGATCTATTAGTGGACAAAACCTTATCGTAGATGGAACATTTCATATACACATACGCTAACTTGGATATCATAAAAATGTCTAGAGAACGAAATAGTGATTTCAGTTCACCAAAAGCTGAACTTGACAGTGCCGCACTTTTTTATCACCAATACCCAAAACCTGGAAAATTGGAAATACAAGCAACAAAACCTCTTGATAATCAACGTGATTTAGCTCTTGCTTACTCTCCAGGCGTTGCAGCACCATGTCTTGCGATTCATGAAGATCCCAATCTTGCTGCTCAATATACCTCCCGTGCTAATTTAGTCGCTGTTATATCCAATGGAACTGCTGTTCTTGGTTTAGGAAACATTGGTCCACTGGCGTCAAAGCCAGTTATGGAAGGTAAAGCAGTTTTATTTAAAAAATTTGCGAATATTGATGTTTTTGATATTGAAATTGATGCATCCGATATAGAACAAATGGTGCAAACAATATCGACCTTAGAACCTACATTTGGTGGTATTAATCTTGAAGACATTAAGGCTCCTGAATGTTTTGACATCGAAGAAAAGCTTCGTGCTAAAATGAATATTCCAGTTTTTCATGATGACCAACATGGAACTGCCATTATTGTTTCTGCGGCTGTATTAAATGCCTTAAATCTTTCAGGAAAAAAAATTGAAAATGCAAAAATAGTTACCTCAGGTGCAGGTGCTGCTGCCCTAGCTTGTCTTAATCTTTTGGTTCGTCTTGGGGCGAAAGTTGAAAATATTTGGCTTAGTGACTTAGAGGGAGTTGTTTATGAAGGTCGCAAGACCCTTATGGATCGTTGGAAAATCAATTACGCACAAAAAACAGACGCACGAACTTTATCTGATATTATTGATGATGCAGATATTTTTCTAGGCCTATCTGCGGGTGGTGTTTTAAAGCCTGAATATCTTAAAAGAATGGCTCAAAATCCACTCATTTTAGCACTGGCTAATCCAGTACCAGAAATTATGCCTGAAGAAGCACGCTCTATACGACCAGACGCAATGATCTGTACAGGACGCTCTGATTATCCCAATCAAGTTAATAATGTCCTTTGTTTTCCCTATATCTTCCGTGGTGCATTAGACGTAGGTGCTAGTGCAATTAATGAAGAAATGAAAATGGCCGCTGTTCATGCGATTGCTGCCCTTGCACGTGAAGAAACTTCAGATGTTGTAGCACGTGCATACTCAAAAGAACCACCCAATTTTGGACCAGACTATCTGATCCCCTCTCCTTTTGATCCGCGTTTAATACTGCGTATTGCTCCCGCTGTTGCTAAAGCAGCAATGGCAACTGGTGTCGCCATTCGTCCCATTGAAGATATGGAAGCCTACTATGATATCCTCAATCGATTTGTCTTTCTTTCTGGTTTAACAATGAAACCTGTTTTTGCTGCAGCAAAAACAGCAAAACGTAAACGCGTCATCTATGCGAATGGTGAAGATGAACGCGTCCTTCGTGCAGCACAAGTTGTCATTGAAGAACAAACAGCAACGCCTCTCCTTATCGGCCGTCCACATGTCGTAGAAGCGAGATTAAAACGCTTTGGTTTAAGAATTCGTCCTGGTATAGATTTTGAATTAACAAACCCTGAAGATGATCCACGTTTTCGTGATTATGTTAATTTATTTTTTCATTATACAGGAAGGCGTGGTGTTACGCCTGAAATGGCAAAAACAGTAGTGAGAACATCAACAACGGCTATTGCTGCCCTTGCTGTCATGCGTGAAGAAGCAGATGCAATGATTTGCGGCTTAGAAGGACGTTTTGAACGTCAACTTGAATTAATTGAACAAATTATTGGTCTTGATCCTAATGTTCACCGTTTTTCTGCTATGAGTTTGCTTATCTCTCAACAACGTACTCTTTTCCTCACAGATACTTACGTCAATGAAAATCCTTCTGCAGAAGAAATCGCTGAAATGACTGTATTGGCAGCTCAAGAAGTTGAAGCATTTGGAATAACACCAAAAGCAGCCTTATTATCACACTCAAACTTTGGTTCTAAAAACACAGAAAGTGCGCGTAAAATGCGACGTGCAACAGAAATTCTTGCCAAATTACACCCTGAATTAGAAGCAGATGGTGAAATGCATGGTGATGCTGCTCTTTCCAAAGTTTTTCGTGATCGTGTTTTTCCTGATTCTCGTCTTAAAAGTGAAGCTAATTTGCTTGTCTTTCCAACACTTGATGCAGCCAATATCACGCTCAACACTGTTAAAAGCCTCACAAATGCACTCCATGTTGGTCCTATTCTAATCGGGGCAGCACGTCCCGCCCATATCTTAACGCCTTCAGTAACTTCACGGGGAGTTGTTAATATAACAGCCCTTGCTGTCCTTGCGGCCAATAGAAAAAATAGTCTCGTAAAATAAATGCGCAATAAAATTTCAAAGTTTTTTAAAAATTGAGATATAGTGTTTCATGTACTGTAAACCTCTTATCTCTATAGATAAAGACAGCTATATTTTGGATTAAGTCTTTTTTTAAAATAAAAAAAAGGCTAGAAGAACAATATTAAATGTATTTTGAATTTACTAACTCTATAATAAGGAATCCGTACATTGCCTTCCACGTTTGATAAAGTTGCTGATATCATTGCAGAAATCAGTGAAATTGATCGCAATACAATTACACCTGAAAGTCATACAATTGACGATCTAGGAATCGACAGTCTTGATTTTCTTGATATTGTTTTCGCTATTGATAAAGCTTTCGGAATAAAAGTCCCTCTAGAACAATGGACACAAGAAGTCAACGAAGGTACCGTTGCAACAGAAGAATACTTTGTTCTTAAAAACCTTTGTACAAAAATTGATGATCTCGTTGCCTTAAAACAGGCGGAGTAATTTTTTCACCATGCATGATCAATCTGTATTCATCACTGGTATAGGAATCATAAGCTCTCTGGGGGAAGGAACTGATCAACATTGGAATCTCTTAAATGATCCAATCCGTACACCAAACCTAGATTGTACAACTTTTTTACCCTACACGGTTCATAAATTGCCCGAAATTGATTGGAGTTTACAAATTCCTAAAAAAAGTGATCAACGGCAAATGGGAACATGGCAGCGTCTTGGTACCTATGCGGCTGGTCTTGCTCTTGATGATGCTGGCATGAAAAATAATGAACAACTCACTTCAACAATGGATATGATCGTAGCAGCAAGTGGAGGAGAGCGTGATATTACTGTTGATACACAGATTCTTTCTAAAGCGCGCACAGTTGCCGATCATGCTTCTATGTTAAATGTTGCTCTTTCAACCGAACTTCGTCCAACATTATTTTTAGCACAACTTTCAAACCTTTTGGCAGGAAACATTTCAATTGTTCATAAAGTCACTGGATCATCTCGTACATTTATGGGAGAAGAAGGTAGTGGGCTTTCTGCGCTTCAAATTGCTGTAGCTCGTATTAAATCAGGTCAAAGTACCCATGCTCTTGTAGGAGGTTCCTATAATGCACAAAGTTATGATATGTTGTTGGCGCATGAGCTTGGTGGTCTTTTAACCCATAATGGATGGAGCCCAGTGTGGAATCGTGAAATCCACCCCGGCGGCGGTATTATAGCCGGTTCTGGTGGTATCTTCCTAGTTCTTGAAAGTGGAGAACATGCAGAAAAGCGCAACGCACGTGCTTATGCTGAAATTAGCCAAATTATTACAGACCAAACAGATAGAACCAAA
Organism: Bartonella sp. MU37NMGALS; assembly: GCF_042194015.1. Lineage (NCBI taxonomy): Bacteria > Pseudomonadati > Pseudomonadota > Alphaproteobacteria > Hyphomicrobiales > Bartonellaceae > Bartonella > Bartonella sp. MU37NMGALS. Next base: position 9,301 of record NZ_JBHIML010000011.1, on the reverse strand, counting down.
ATTCCACTTAGAGAATCAATTGCAACAATGTTAAAAACTGCGAGTGCTAAATCTGCCCTAGCCATTTCAGCAGCCTCAGGAGCTCACGAAGCAACAAAAGCAGAACAAAATGCTCTTGATGATGCTGATCTATCTTACCGTGGCATTACAACATTATTTGGTTATATGCGGGAAGCACAATTTCCTCTAGCTCTAGCTCTTGCAGCACTTTCAATTGAAAAAAACCAATGTTTTCCAGCGTTAAGTCCTCATGAAAAACCTTTTTCTAAAGAAGTACGTGAAATATTTGTTACAACTATTGGCATAAAAAGAGCTGAAGGTATTGTGCGTCTTACAGCTGTTTGAAGGGGATTTCTATCGTGAAATATCATGATCATTTTGGGCGTCCACTTGTCGCAATAACTGGGGCAGGCATTGTCACATCACTGGGACAAGGGAAACATGAAAATTGGCAAAAATTAACAAGCGGTATAAGTGGTATCCACAAAATAACACGTTTTCCCGTTGAGGGATTAAATACATATATTGCTGGAACAATTGATTTTCTCAAAGAAAGTACACTTGGTGCTTCAGCTCTTTCTGAGAAGCTTGCACATCTTGCTGCTGAAGAAGCTTTGGAACAAGCTGCTATTGATATAAAAAATTTTAATGGACCACTCTTTCTAGCAGCTCCTCCTGTTGAACTTGAATGGACCGCACGTTTTAGTCTTGATCAAGAGCAAGAATTCAATAATGAACCTTCTTATGCACATCTTCTTAAAGTCTGTAAGGATAAACTCCATGAAACGCTTTTTGAAACCACACAATTTGGTGCAATTGCAGAAAAACTTCAAAAAACATTTGGCACAAAAGGACTTCCTGTTACACTTTCCACTGCTTGTGCATCTGGTGCAACAGCAATTCAATTAGGTGTTGAGTCTATTAGACGGGGAGAGACAAATCGAGCTCTCATAATTGCGACAGATGGATCAGTTTCAGCAGAATCTCTCATCCGTTTTTCGTTACTATCCGCTCTTTCAACCCAAAATGATCCTGCTGAAAAAGCAGCAAAACCCTTTAGCCGTGATCGAGATGGATTTGTTATGGCAGAAGGCTCAGGTGCTTTTGTTCTTGAATCTCTTCAAAGCGCATTAAACCGTAATGCTACAGTTTTAGGAATTTTAGCTGGCTGTGGAGAAACAGCCGATGATTTCCACCGTACACGTTCAAAACCCGATGCATCACCAGCAATTGAATCCGTTCGCAAAGCTTTAGACGATGCAAAAATAACCATCAATGAAATTGATTATATTAATGCACATGGAACTTCAACACCTGAAAATGAGAAAATGGAATATCTTGCATTATCAACAGTATTCGGTGATCTTTTAGAGCATATTCCAGTCTCTTCTAATAAATCAATGATTGGGCATACATTAACTGCTGCTGGTGCAATAGAAGCGGTTTTTTCGCTTTTAACCATTCAATCGGGGATACTTCCACCTACAATAAATTATGATAATCCTGACCCTGCTATCCCTTTAGATGTTGTTCCTCATCATAGCCGTAAAGCCTGTGTCAATGCGGTTTTGTCCAACTCATTTGGATTTGGTGGTCAAAATATGAGTCTTGTCATCACTGCATATAAAGGATAATCCTTTAATAATAAAATTTTATAACGCTAACCTAATAACATATTTAAAGGGGATGGTAATGCGTGCACTGCAGCTCTTCGATGATCGTCGGCTTGAAATCACTAATATTTCCCCGCCATCTTCACCTAGTCTAGGTGAAGTAACTGTGCGGATAAAAGCCGTTGCTCTTAATCATATTGATGTATGGGGATGGCGTGGCATGGCTTTTGCGAAAAGAAAAATGCCACTCATCATTGGTGCAGAAGCCTCTGGTGAGGTTATACAAATAGGAGATGGCGTTGAACATCTCCAACTTGGACAGATTGTCTCAATTTATGGTGCACAAACCTGCGGAGTATGCCAAGCTTGTCATGAAGGACGGGATAATCTTTGCAGCCATGTAAAGGGAGTCTACGGTTTTCACCTTGATGGATTTGCGTGTGAGCTTGTCAATTTGCCAGCACGTTTATTAGTTCCATCACCTCCTCAATGTGATGAATTGCAGGCAGCGGTTGCTCCAATTACTTTTGGTACCGTAGAACATATGCTTTTCGATAACGCAAAACTACAAGCAGGAGAAACAATCCTGATACAGGCTGGTGGTTCAGGTATTGGCTCTGCAGCCATTCAACTTGCAAAACACATGGGCTGTACAGTTATCACAACTGTAGGTTCAGATGAAAAAATTGCAAAAGCACACTCTCTTGGAGCAGATCATGTGATTAATTATCGTAAAGATCGTTTTGAAGGTATAGTGCGTAAATTAACCCAAAAAAAAGGTGTTGACGTTGTTTTTGAGCATGTTGGTGTAGATACATGGAACGGTTCTTTGTTATGTATGAAAAAAGGAGCACGCTTAGTGACTTGCGGTTCTACCTCTGGTGTTTCAGCACCAATAAATCTCATGCAATTATTCCAGCAACAGCTTAAGATATTCGGTTCATTTGGCTGCCGTATGGAAAATATGAAAAATGCCATGCAAAAAATGGCACAAAAAGCCGTACACCCTGTCATTGATACAATTGTTGGGCTGGATGAAATTGATACAGCTTTAAAACGAATGGAGAGTCGTGATGTTTTTGGTAAAATTATCCTTAAAGTCGATTAAATCATGATGAAGCTTTCTCTTAAAAATCTCATATATCTTATTAAAATTATAGCTAAAAAAATATCCTACTTGTTATGGGCGTATCTGCTCTTTGGTTCTTTATTTATTCTAAAATGCTTTCCTGCCAAAATGGGAGTCTCTTTTTTTTCTTGGTTGGTAAAAAAAATTGGTCCCCTTTTACATCGTCATCAAATCACACTTACAAATCTTAGAGGTGCATATCCAGAAAAAACAGAGCAAGAACTCCATGCGATTGCAATAGAAATGTGGGAAAATATAGGACGTTTCCTAGCCGAATATATTTTTCTTGATAAAATTTTTGATTTTGATCCTCATGCGGACGAGCCAGGTTTCATTGAAGTTAAAGGCGTTGAAATATTTGAGCGATTAAAAAATGAAAAAAAACCACATATTTTTTTCACCGCACATACTGGAAATTTTGAACTTCTGCCTATTTGTGCACAAAGTTTTGATCTTAATGTTACGGTATTATTTAGACCACCCAATAATCCCTATGTTGCCAAACGAGTCCTTAAAGCACGACAAACTTCTATGGGGCATCTTATTCCCTCCAAGGCCGGTGCAGCATGGGCACTAGCAGCCAAATTAGAAGAAGGTGAAAATGTTGGTATGCTCGTTGATCAAAAATTTCGCCGCGGTATCATGGGAACATTTTTTAACAGACCTCTTAAAACAAATCCCTTAATTATAAAACTTGCTCGACAATATGACTGTGATATTTATCCAGCACGTTGTATTCATTTGCCCAATGGACGTCATCGTTTAGAATTATATGAACATATAGAACTTCCACGTGATGAAAAAAATGATATCGATATAGCTGCTTCTACGCAAAAATTAAATGATATTGTTGAATCTTGGGTCCGTGAATATCCTGGACAATGGATGTGGTTACATAGACGTTGGGACATCTAACATAAGGCTCTATTGCTTACAAAGGAAGTGCAAATGTTAGCCTCAAAAGACATCAAAGATCTCGTTGCAATTATCACTGCATTACGAAATTCTGATAGCGGTTGTATCTGGCATAAAAAACAAACTTTTGAATCCCTCATACCCTATATGCTCGAAGAAGTTTACGAAGTCATCGATGCCATTGAACGAAAAAACCGAAAGGATCTCTGTGAAGAACTTGGAGATCTCCTTTTACAAGTTATCTATCATGCTACCATTGCACAAGAAGAAGGCAGCTTTACTTTTGAAGATGTTGTTTATGCAATCACGGCAAAAATGATTCGACGCCATTCTCACGTTTTTGGAAATGCCGAGCAAAAAAAACGAGGATTTATAAAAGAGGAGTGGGAATATATAAAAAAAAGAGAACAGGTTGAACAAAAAAGTTTGTGCGAAGAAAAAAACAACAATTCCTCCACAAGCATACTCGCACAAGTAAAACAAATCCAGCCAGCAAACCAAGAAGCACTTTCTTTACAAGAAGCAGCAGCTAAAGTAGGTTTTGATTGGAAAAAAAGTGATAAAGTTTTTGAAAAAATAGAAGAAGAACTCGAAGAGCTTAAAGAAGCCATCAAAAATAAACAAAATTCAGAGATAGAAGAAGAGTTTGGAGATCTCTACTTTATTCTCCTTAATCTCGCACGCCACTTAGGGATAGATTCACAAAAAGCATTAAAAAAAACGAATATAAAATTTCGAAACCGTTTTGCCTATATTGAAGAAAAGCTATCCACTCAATCTAAAACACTCACTGACGCATCCCTGAATGAAATGGAAGCGCTTTGGAAGCAAGCTAAAAATGAACAATAAAAAATACTAGATTTCTTCTACCTCAAAGAACAAGTTCCTCTAAAATTACTGAATTATAATTCAGCTCAGCTCAATTTGTTTTATATTGATCCTGCGTAGCAGGACGAAGTTCCACCGATTCGCCACACCCACATGCTGAAACTTGATTAGGATTTTTAAAGACAAAACCAGAACGAAGCGTTGTCACTTCATAATCCATCTGCGTCCCTAATAAAAATAACACCGCATCATGTGCTACGAAAACACGGGCACCATTCACTTCAACAACATCCGCATCTATCCCCTTTTCTTTGACAAGAGTAATTGTATACTCCATCCCTGCACAACCACCTTTTTTGATACCAACAAGAATACCCTGTGCATCTTTTGCATCCATAATCGCTTTAACACGATCCACTGCTGCTTCTGTCAAATTTATTACCGAAAAACGGCTCATCATTTACTCTTTTCTTAGTTCAATAGACACTTTGAAAGTTTTTCCTCTATAGTATTTTAGAAAAAAAACAACAAAACATAAATTAAAGTATTCTGACCTTGTTTATTTGGATAAAAACGCGTACCCGTAAAATGAGATTTATGATTATACAATCCAGAACTTACAATTTTTTGTCCACATAAAACGCAAAATACCTCGTCTATAAAAACTCTAAACAAAGGAAAACGTTTCAATACCATACATTCCATCCTCTCCTTTTGAAAATCTTTATCTTTTTAGAAAAGTAACGATTAGATAAGGAAAAAATATACCTCCCGTACTCATTTGCTCCCCCCTTCTCCAATTCATACCCCTAAAGCCACCAATCTTACCCTTCACAATCTGCAAAAGTAATTAAATGCATAGATCTATTAACTATAGAGCTAAAAATTTAATGATTACAAAGAATTTTACAGATTCGTTATGTATCTTGAATTGATAACAAAATAGTGATGTCTAAAATTTTTACTTTCAAAAGCTCTAAGTGCAAGAGCATTTTAGATTTTATTCTGTTTATTTTTTCTCTTGCCTTTAAAGAAACAGTCATTTAATCGTTTTACACAAACTCGGAGCGTAGCGCAGCTTGGTAGCGCACTTGACTGGGGGTCAAGGGGTCGTGGGTTCAAATCCCGCCGCTCCGACCATTTTTTAAATGCTATAAAATAAAAAAATAAGCTTACTTAAAAAGTGGATTATCATGCATTTCAATTAGCACATACATGGATTTTTTCTTCAACTTAGAATAATGTTCAATAACATTTTATCATAAACTCGAAATAAGCGGTTTTATTAAAATAAGCTTCGTTCTGAGGATAACACACACAAAAAACGCGAGACCTTTTGCCTCGCGTTTTTTATTCTTCAGAAAAATTTATAATTATTCGGTCTCATATTTTCTAACTTTTCCTACACGACAATATCGCTGTTATCATTTTTTGTAATGGATGGTGACATCTGTACGGTTATTTTTTTGGGTTTTAATTCAGCTGGCATTTCCCTTTTAAGCTGAATATGAAGAAGCCCATCTCCAAGTTCTGCTCCAATAACCTTAACATGATCAGCCAAATGAAAACGCCGTTCAAAAGCACGCGAAGCGATACCTCGATAAAGGAACTCTCGCTCTTCATCATCATTTTCAGACTTTCTGTCTCCCTTAACGATCAGCTGGTTACAATGCGTTTCAATATCAATTTCATCTTGAGAGAAACCAGCAACAGCCATAGAAATTCTATAAGAATCTTCAGTTAAACGCTCGATATTATAAGGGGGATAAGAAGAAACTTCATTTGGTTGTGTTCTAGAATCAAACCAGTTAAAAAGATGATCAAAACCTACTGTGGAACGATAAAATGGTGAAAAATCTACCTGACGCATAATATTGCCCTCCTCTAGAGCGACTATAATTTAACAATTAATTCACAAAGTTCCCAAATGGCAAACTTACTTGTGAACCTGCGGCCCCATCATGGCAACCACACTATATTATCTGGTAATTGTTTTTCTTTATTTCAACTCTTTGGAACCTAAATTGATAAAAACTATCTAAAAAGCAATATACCCCTTTTAAAATCCTTTTTCTTCATTACATAAATGTCAAAGTCCTCTCATTATCTCACGTTGCACTAAGCGGCAAATACACTGTAAAGGATTTCAATTGGAAACACCTATTTATCCCATAGACTGGGCTTCCACTCCTCCTAATATCCATCATGGTACTCTTAAAATAGCAATAGATCACGAAATTCGTTTTGCGATAACATATCCTGAGGTGGAAAAATCTAAGGGAACAATTGTTATTCTCAAAAGCTACGCAAGTACTTTAGAAAAATATTTTTTATTAATAAATGAAATTTCTAACCGCGGTTTTCATACAGCAATATTTGACTGGTTTGATCAAGAAAAAAAATCCTTCAAGATAAGAAAACAAAGCCGACATCATTGTTTTGATATAAATAGTGATATTAATGACTTATATGAATTTCTTAAAAATATTGTTTATCCTAATTGTCCGCCTCCTTACTCTATGCTCACCTATGGTATAGGTGGATTGATGGCACTTAGCGGATTAGATCTCATTAATCATCGGTTTAATAAATTGCTCTGTGTTTCTCCCCTTTTTGCTCCATTCGATAATAAAACGAATGGTTTTCAACATAAATTAACACAATTTCTTTCTGATATAGGTCTTGGCTTTATACCAGCGAAAGATGGGAAAAAATTAAACAAAACAAAACAAAACAATATACAATTGGGACACATGCATAAAGTGCCGTTCCATTCCATTAAGCCCCCAACATCCCAATGGATGGCATCGGTATTTAATGCGATCGATTCTATGAAAAGAAATGTACTCCACGGAGATTTACGAATTCCAACACTCTTTATTCTTGCCAATCAAAACAATATTGCAAATAACATTGAAGTGCGGCAATTATGCCAACACACACACCTGACAGAAAGTATTACTATTACAGGCGCTGAACTGGACACAATCATGGTTAATGAAAATTATAAAAAGCAATTTTGGGCTGCATTTGATGCATTTATTCCCGATAATGTATCTGTAAAATAACACTAAATCTTAATTTCCACTCCGCCCCATAAAAAAATTTCTACGAGTGTTGGATCTACAAACACTTCTTAATACAACGGATTTTACTTTCCAACCACTCATATGATTCGTTTTCTAGCCTCTACAGGCAAGCCATGACCTAAATATTTCACCAGGCATTCTAATAAAAACTATTATATAAATAAAAATATTTTGTATAATTAATAAAAATGAAGATAATAAATCTATCTTAATATAGCATGATACATATTTATAAATAAATCATCAAAATACTATTTTCGATATATTATTAAGTGTTAATTTAATATTATATTTAGAAAAATAATAGTTTTTATCTATTTAAGGAAAAAAAACTGAAAATAAAGCGCATTTATAATATTTATTACAAATCTCTATAAAAACAAATAACTATAAAATTTCTATTTTTAGGAGAACTTTTTAAAAACAATAAATTAACATAATATTCTTCTAATTTCTCGATATAGCAAATCCCTACAGTAACGGTTTTCATAAGTTTTTTAATGAAATTCTGATAACAATCAGCGAATTTAAAAGATCGAATTTAAAAGATAGCAATGAATCACCTTAAAAGTTCTAGAGAACCCCTTCTTTTTTCAAAATCACATATATTTTGAATTTAACCAACTCACAACGAATATGCTGTATTCTGAATAAGAATGTAAGAATTAACCATTTTGCCATTCATTTCAATTATGAGCATTTTACCGTCTTTTTTATAAATACTCTATATTGTATAATTGATGCGGCAAAACTCTGACAAATGGAGCCATTGGAACATAATCATGAAACGAATCCTGCTCGCAGAAGATGATAACGATATGCGTCGCTTTCTCGTAAAAGCCTTAGAACGTGCAGGCTACGAAGTCGCCGATTTCGATAATGGTATTAGCGCGTATGAACGTTTACAAGAAGAGCCATTTTCCCTTCTCCTGACTGATATTGTGATGCCAGAGATGGACGGAATCGAACTCGCACGACGTGCTACTGAGATTGACCCCGATTTACGAGTAATGTTCATTACAGGTTTTGCAGCGGTAGCACTCAATTCAAATAGTGATGCCCCTCCTGATGCAAAGGTTCTCTCTAAGCCATTTCACTTACGTGAACTCGTCAATGAGGTTGAAAAGATCCTTATCGCTGCTTAAAAAGTATTTTTTAAGTTATTTGCATCTGTTGAAAGAGAAAACGAAATTAGGCATTGACGTTTGTCATTCTATATGGTGTATGCAACATCAATGAATGGGCGTGTAGCTCAGCGGAAGAGCACTACGTTGACATCGTAGGGGTCACAGGTTCAATCCCTGTCACGCCCACCAGATTCTTTTTCTTATCCTATAACTTGCTGTATTTATACATCTTTTTTACTGTGAGGAATGTCTGAATAAAGTTAGAGGAATAGGGTTTTTTAACATTTCTCTACAAAGGTAGCATTTTTCTCTCTGTTTGATTCGCGAATTACTTCTGGTATTTGTTTGAATTTTTCTAAATCCTCTTGTGTAAAAATATCTATAAATCTAGAAAACATGCCAACAGCTTCACGCCTCAACCGATCAGAAGTCTTGATTGTAAAACTTTTGCGACAAGCATAAGCTGCTTTTCTTAAGAGTAAAGCCTTCTCTTGATCTAAAGCATAGAGTTCAATTATCTTTTGTCCTACAGGAACAGATTTTTTGCCAATCTCGACAGAAGATAAAAATGCTACAGATATGTCTAATTTCTTAGCCATA
>NZ_JBHIML010000108.1:0-918 GCF_042194015.1 Bartonella sp. MU37NMGALS | reverse complement strand
AATGCCTATTCCAATGCCATACAGGGGGGAGGTGTGCTTGATAATTACAATCAGAGAGTTGTTGATGCCAATCGTGAACGTTGGCTGGAGCAAGACAATAGCGGCTGGAATAGGTTGAATATGCTTATGAACGCCGGTCATGGCTTTGCAAGGAATTACGGCACGACGATGAATAATATGTCAGGCTCTACGATGCATGGTAACGACCCTTGGAAGAACGCTATAGGGATTTTAGCTGGTATTTCTGGTTTTGCAGGAAAAAAGTGAGGTAGTTATGCAAAATAGTAACGATAACATTTTATCAAGACTTCTTAAGTCTATGCATGTAATGAGCCAATATGTACCACGTATACGTTTCAACGATCTAGAAGACGCCAAACAACAGGCAAATAATTTACCTTATTTAACCCCTTCTTCCCCTATAGCAACTTTTGGTTCACAATCAAATCCTTTAGGTTTAGCTAAAAATACTTCACCTTTACCAGATGTAAGTTCGTCTTTAAGATCGGCAGGCAGAAAACCAGATGTACCGTTTTCAGTTCCTTCTTTACCAGTAGCGACCTTTGGTTCACAACCAAACCCTTTAGATTTATCGAAGGATATGGAACCTTTGCCTAATGCAATTGAAACTTCAGATTTGGCATCATTGCAACCAAAGCGGTCTCAGTTACCCGAACCGATTTCACCTGTAGAACCACAGCAGTTTGCACAGCCACAACAGAGTACTGTTCCTCACCAAGATGCTGGTTCTCAACAGAGTTTTTGGGATTACTTGCGTAGTCCTGAGTTTTTACAAAGATTATCAGATTATGGGATTGGTTATGCATTATCAGATGGGACGATAGCACAAAGTTTAGCGAATGCAGCTATGAATCTTCGTCGTGGTGATATGGAAAGAGAAAAAAGAGGGCAGGTTAA
>NZ_JBHIML010000107.1:0-928 GCF_042194015.1 Bartonella sp. MU37NMGALS | reverse complement strand
GTCACATCATTGACGATAAGGCGTCGTTTTATAGAACTATCATCTTCCTCACTTTCTTTGTGTTCAAGAGCTTTTGAAAGAAGAGCAAGGGCTTGTTCCTTATCTTGATTTTTCAATGCTTTGTAAGCTTTTCCTTTATTTTCTTTTATTTCTAATTCATTGAAGATTTCTTTTGTTTTTTGCTGTTTTTTCTTCTTTTCCCACTCTTGATACCATTCATTTTCAAAGATAGAGAGAGGATTTAACGCAGCTTGCATGGTAGGTGATTTCATGGTCGAAGGTTGCCCCACAACGGCACCCCAGAGATTAGGAACAATTTTCCAATTGGACTGTTGTTTTGGGGAAACCCGCAAGCCATTGCCAATAAGAGCAGCCAAGGAACAGAGAGCAGAGATAGCAATAAAATCCATAGGGGCTTGTTGGCTATCCGCAACGTCATAAACATAGTTCATTAATGACGTTGGCAACTGTAATAAGCTAAAAGGCTCGACGGGTAAAAGAGCCGCCGTGATAGGCTTTATTTCCCCCCAACCGTTTTGTTGCAATGCTTGTTTATAAGGAATGGCTTCTAAACAAGTCTTATCATTTAAAGAGCCATTGTCGTTATCATTGCATGAAACATTTTGATTGTTGGTATCTACAATATTGTTTTTATTCTCTCTCATTTATTTATACCTTTCAGTATCAAAACATCATTGAAATCTACACCGTATGGGGCTTGCATGATAAAGACCTCAAAGCCTTGTCTATAGGCACGTGCAGCGAGGGTAAAACCTGCTTTACGCCCCGCATCATCGCCATCCATTGCAATTGTCAAACGCCCTTTTGTATGGGGTAAATTCACACGCATCATGCCACTGGTTGAAAGAGACGCCCATAAATTAACGGGCTCTGATAACAACCCAGACAAAAGAGCCAGACCGGTTTC
>NZ_JBHIML010000106.1:0-948 GCF_042194015.1 Bartonella sp. MU37NMGALS | reverse complement strand
TCTTTTACCGCACTCCAGGGCGTGGAAGGATGACTTTTGACGAAGATTTTGAAGCAGGAAAGGATTATTATATATATCTCATCTTAAAAGATCAGGCGGATGAGATAGCCCTTAAGCTTTCGCAAAATCCGACAGCTCCTGATGGTTATACAGAGGATAATTCTGAAAAGATTGGTGGATTTCATACGCTATGTGCGGATGTTGGTGAGATTGAAGGTCATCTCTTATCGGGTTATCAAGCGGGAGATGTTTTGCCCAATTCTGTTTGGTGTTTAAATCATCGCCCACGTAGTAGTCCAGAAGGGATGGTTTACAATCCGTGGCATAATATTTGGGTTGATATTTATCTTCAATCAGGGACAGGTGTAAATGCAAAGTCGGCATATGGTGTTCCGATTACGAGCAATCGTAGCTATGCAGATCATGCATTTGATTTTTGGTCTGTTAATAAGAGATTTTTGACGAGTGATGAGTTTTCGCCATGCATGTATGGAAGTAATCAAGCAACCAGTATTGTCGGCAATCAAGCGCCTTCTCCTAAGACGTCTGGAGGACACGTTGATACAAACAATAGACGGATGATTTCGCATATCGGTTGTGAGGATGGTTGCGGTTATGTTTGGCAATATTTGTCTGGTTGTTATCCAGTGACTAAATGGCATACAGGGGAGCAAGGAAGCAGTTTACGTGTAGACATAAATGTTATGTTGGGAGGAGGCGATTGGACTGGTGGCTCTAACAATGATCATCTTGTACGGAATTTTGCGCATTCTCGTTATGTAGAAGATGAAAAAATAGGCGCCCGTGGATGTAGCGACCCATTTTATTATAATTAGTGCGAGATTGATTAGAACATCATTTTATCCAGCCCCACTTTTGTGGGGCTTTTTTTATGGAGCGTCAGATGAGAAAGATATCGAAAGAAGGATTAGAGCTTATCAAACAATG
>NZ_JBHIML010000105.1:0-965 GCF_042194015.1 Bartonella sp. MU37NMGALS | reverse complement strand
TCTGAGATATTACCACGGCGCATATCAGAAGAAGAAACCTTTATTTGCTCTGAGATAATACGAGTTGCAAGCTGTTCGGATGACATCTCAAGTGAGAAGAAACCTACAACGCCCCCTTCATTTTCTTGGCTGTTACCACGCTTACAAGCATTGGCAATATTAAAAGCAATATTGGTCGCCAGAGAGGTTTTCCCCATTCCAGGGCGTCCAGCTATGATAATCAAATCGGATGGCTGTAGCCCCCCATTTTCTCATCAAGGGTTTTGATATGGGTAGCTATCCCAGAGAGCTTTGAAGAACGCTTTTTCGCTGCACTTGCCATGTTAAGTGCTTTTGCAATGGCTGTATCAAAGTTTTCAAACCCACCCCCATATTTCCCTTTTTCGGCGAGCTCAAATAACTGATTTTCAATCGTTTCAATTTGTTGGGAAGGTGTAAGTTCGACAGGCGCATCAAAGGCTGTATTGGCAACTTCATTGCCAAGATTAATCAAAGACCGGCGGATAAAAAGATCGTAAATGACGCGTCCATAATCTTCAGCGTTAATAATAGTGACTGCCTCTGTGGCTAAGCGAATAACATACTGGTATACAGTAATATCTCCAACTTTTTCTTCCATTTGGATATAGGGCTTGATTGTAATGGGGTTGGCAAGATGACCATTTTGAATAATTTGTAAGACAATCTCAAAGATCTTTTGATGTAGCCTTTCAAAAAAATGTTCTGCTTTAAGAAAGTCTGAAACGCGATCGAGTGCATTATTATTAATCAGGATTGCTCCAAGCAATGCCTGTTCTGCTTCAATATTATGGGGAAGTTGACGAAAAGAAGAAGCAAAATTATCTCTTGGATTTTCTGTTTTTAGCATGTTTAATGTTCTCATTGCTTTCTTTTCCCTTGTTTGGTGCCTCAAAGGTGATTTCTGTGGTGTATCCGCTTTGTTTTTCATAGCAGTGGGTGACAGT
>NZ_JBHIML010000104.1:0-966 GCF_042194015.1 Bartonella sp. MU37NMGALS | reverse complement strand
AGCGTGATTCACGCCACGGGGGAATTGCGCGCAATGTAGGAAATCAAGATGAGTGAACAAAACACTAACCTAATAGAAATTGAAGAAACACATCATTTAGCCGTCGAACAAACTGTCATGGAACGTATTTTAAATAAAGCCTTAGACAGTGACGTCGATATGGATCGCTTAGAGCGTCTTCTTGATTTAAGAGAACAAGAGATAAAACGACAAGAGCGCCAAAATTTTGTCCGTGATCTTTCGGCTGTGCAAATGGCATATAAAAATATCGAACAAAACGCCATTAATAAACATACAAACAGCAAATACGCTACACTTGATCAGTACATTGATGCTGTAAAAGACGGACTTGCAACATACAAATTTGCTTTGTTTTATCGTATTAAAAATCAAACAGAAAAAAACGTTACCATAGAAATAACTCTGTCTCATCCTTCAGGCAATGAAATATCAACAGAAGGAACATTTCCAATTGACAGTACAGGCTCTAAAAATAGCATACAATCACTTGGTTCCACACTTACCTACGCACGAAGATACCTATTAGGCATGCTTCTTAATTTAGCAAGTAAAGAAGACGATACAGATGGTCAAATGCAAGCCAAAGAAGACGATACAAATAATCAAAAAGTTTCCTCTAAACAGATAAAGCAAATCGAAGAATTAATCGAACAAACAGAATCTGATAAAAATAAGCTTCTCTCTTATGCAAAAGTAGAAAAGCTAACAGATATGTCTTGTGAAACAGCAGACGACGTTTTGAAAATATTAGAAAGCAAGCCAAGAATTCAAAGAGAAAGCGCTCTACAATCTCTCCCACCACAAGAGAAAACATACGTTCCTATACAAGATGCCGAATATATTCACGTCCAAGATATAGAATATGTATCACAAGAACAAAGAACGGCGGTGTGATATGGAACAAAGAACAGCAGAATGGTTTCAAGCGCGCTTGGGTAAAGTCAC
>NZ_JBHIML010000103.1:0-1001 GCF_042194015.1 Bartonella sp. MU37NMGALS | reverse complement strand
ATAAAAAGTTGAAAATTCGTTAAAGAGGAATTCCATGGACTTTACAGTGTTCACGCAACTTTTCAATAAAATTGATCAGATAACAAAAACATATGTCACGGATATTTCCTCAAAAACAATAGCTACAATTACACCCTTTGTATCAATCGGTATCACAATCGCTTTCATCATCTATGGATGGCTCATCATCCGTGGCGCTATAGATATGCCTCTCTCCGGATTTGTAAATCGTTTCCTACGGGTAAGTATTATTACTTCAATAGCTCTTACCACAGGACTTTATCAGAATGAAATTGCCAATTTAATAACACAAATGCCCTATGAGTTATCAAAAGCGCTCATAACAAATCCACTCAATGATACACAGTTAATGAATTTACTGGACAAAGCAGCAACCAAAGGATTTCAATATGCAGGCCGTCTTTTCCAAGAAACCGTCTTCTTCGAAGCCAATGGACTGCTTTACAGTCTCTTAGGCATCATCATCTTGCTGGCAACAAGCCTCGTAGTCGCAATCGGTGGTGGTCTCGTGCTCCTGACAAAAATCGCTATTACACTTCTCGTAGGATGGGGACCACTCTTCATCATTGCTTTGCTCTGGCAACCAACTCATCGCCTTTTCGAGCAATGGACAATCCAAGTCGTCAATCATATAATCCTCTTTCTACTCTTAGCCACTGTATTTAATCTGATGATGAATATCTTTGCAAACTATTTGAGTGATATGAAACTCGATTACAACCAGAATATAAGCTTCATGTTTGGGGGAGCTCTCATCTTGTCCATTATATCCATCATGCTGTTACTCAAACTATCAAGCGTTGCCAATTCTCTCGCAAAAGGCATTACATTTGGACATCTATGGAGACATAAAACTAGATGAGATAAAAAAATAGTTCCCCTAACAAACGCCCTTAATGCCCATATGACAAAATAACAAGAATATCCAATCCTAAAGTAAAAAATATTCGCACTGAAATTGAGCGATCTTCATAAATTTA
>NZ_JBHIML010000102.1:0-1007 GCF_042194015.1 Bartonella sp. MU37NMGALS | reverse complement strand
AAACTTCTGCTTTGCCATAAATACGAGAATTGTTGTAAACATGTGCATAACCGTAAACTTGTGCATTTTCGTAAACCTTAGCATCACCAAAAACCTTGGCATAACCATAGACTTTTGCATCATCACCTACCCAGCAATTGCCATGATGCGATAGGTTGTCTTCTTTCTCGATATAGCCTCCTAAATCACCTTTCTCGACGTTTCCAAAGTCTCGTAATGCGCGAATGCGGTGGAGAGTTTTGCCCCCAACTTCGATTGTTTCATCAGTAAATTCGTATTTTTTTTCCATGGTTTATTTCCTTTGGCCAGTTGTGATGATTTCATCATTGATGATCTCTGCGTTTCCATGAATAAATGCATCACCACAGATTTGGGCATTTCCCCCAACTTTTGCTCTGATGGAAATCAATGGATTGTCATAGATTTTAGCATTTCCATAAATTTCAGCTTTTCCACTAATAAATGCACCACCGGAAACTTGTGCATTTTCGTAGATTTGTGCACTGGCAAAAACACGAGCATGTCCAAAAATCTGCGCATTACCAAAAATATTAGTTTCTCCGGTAACAGATGCACTACCAAAAACACATGCATTTTCGTAAATATCAGCAATGTTATAAATATAAGCATCACCATAAACCTTGGCTTTGTCATAAACTCTTGCATGACCATCTACACGAGCGTTTCCATAAACATGTGCATCACCAAAAACCTTGGCATAACCATAGACTTTTGCATCATCACCTACCCAGCAATTGCCATCATGACTTAGATTGTCTTCTTTTTGTATAAAACCGCCTAGGTCGTCTGCTTTAACATCATCAAAATCCCTTAAAGCACGAATGCGGTGAAGAGTTTTGCCATCAACCTCAGTTGTTTCATCAATCAGTTCATATTTTTTTTCCATGGTTTTACTCCTTTAAGTTAGATTCTGCCTTTGTCGTTCTTGCAAAAGAACGGCATTGCATTGTGTGGTGAATTTTTTGAAAAGGTGGCGTCTTTTAAAA
>NZ_JBHIML010000101.1:0-1022 GCF_042194015.1 Bartonella sp. MU37NMGALS | reverse complement strand
CACCCCCATATATCCAAGCTTTCACTTGCGCCTTGGTACTGTAATCAACTTTACAAGGCATCTCATGATACTGACCACCGTCAAATTCTTCGTATTCTCTTGTGCCATCATCATATTCGTAAAGGTTATAAAAATACTCTGCTACCCCTAATCCCCATGGTGCATGACCGACCGCCGTTGCAACCCACTTTTTTTGCCCTTTCTGTTTACGTTTTTTTAAAAACATCTGGTTTAATATCCCCTATCTAAATCCATAACTTTACCAATGGGTTTATTTGCATCAAAATGGACTGTACAGAAGCGTTTTTAATTTCAATGTGGTTTTTATCACAAAATCTTTAAATCGCTCTGTACGGTGCCTTTCTGTCAATTTAAACGCATCTCTATTCTCAAAATCATCAGCAAATTTCACTACTTTGCTGTTTTTTCGGATCCTTTTAAATACGATTTCATGACTGATGCTCCCGAAAAAAGCTCTATTTCTGATCCATAAGTGTCTTTAAGCGTAGATCGCTGTTGGGGGTATGCTAAATCTTTCTGAAAGGTTGTTTGCGAAATTGTTTGATGATGATTTATAGCATGCGGTTGCATATAGTTTTTCCGTTTCTAATTTTTTGTGTTTCTTAATTACCAATCCATATTCTGGATGCGTAATCCAATTATCCCAAGCGCTTTGCCAATCGCGTTCATTTGCATTTCGACATGGATTGGTTTTTGAAAAGCGTACAAATTTTTCAAATTCTGATAAGGCTTCATCATGCGTTAATCCTTGTTCAGTTGCGTATTGAAAATCGGGTTTGAAATCTTCTAGTATTCTTTCAACTTCTTGTTTTTCCCTTGTTTTCTTTGTTCCTTCAAAAAAGTTTGCTTTCTCTGGAAAACAAGCAGGCATCATCGTGTCAAAGATTTCTGAAAGTTTTTTTCCAACCTTTTTAACTTTTCGTGAAGGCAATTTCGCAATCATCGCTTCGTTAATTTGCCATCGGTTGTTAGCTTCGTTTGAAAGATTGATATTTTGCTCG
>NZ_JBHIML010000100.1:0-1037 GCF_042194015.1 Bartonella sp. MU37NMGALS | reverse complement strand
TCGGTAAAGATCTTGGGCGTTGCTGTCATATACAGCCGTTTTTTACCTCGAATGATGCTGTTATCATGAACCTTGATAAATTCAGATTCATTGTCTTCAGTTCCCAATGAAGCCCCAGTGGTTCTATGCGCTTCATCACAGATGATCAAATCAAATTCGGGTAAACCATGGTCTTTTTGTGCATCCGAAATCACTTGGATTGAATGGTAAGTGGAAAACACCACGGTCATGAGATCATGTGAAACCTTACCCGCTTTACTAGCCAGTTCTTTTGCATCAGTTGTTGCAGGCAAGGCAAGATCAGAGCTATCAAATTCAAGAGCATCATTTTTATTATTCTTACGACGTTTTCCCACTTGTGTATCCGAACACACGGCAAAGGAACGCAAAGGCACTTCTGTATCTTCTGTCCATTCACGGATTGTTTGAGAGATAAGAGCAAGGGAGGGCACCAAAAACAAAACACGCTTGCTTTTTCCTGCTATGTGTTCTGCTATCTTCAAACTGGTGAAAGTCTTTCCCGTTCCACATGCCATAATAAGCTTGCCACGGTCTGCTTCTTGTAAACCTTCACAGACTTTCTTGATGGCTTCTTTTTGATGATCTAAAAGCTTTTTTTTGGGTTGCTCTTTAAGAACGGCTTGTCCTTGTTCTTTATACGCCCCCCAATCAATTTGACTGTTCTCTAAATCAAAAAGGTTTATGCGTTGAATACGAACCTCTTGTCCTTCACAAGTCAGTTCGACTTTATCACTCCAATCTGTTTCGGTGCTATCAACCAGAATACGACGGGTGAAGATCTTTTTGCCAGAAGCTGCTATAAAACTATCAATATCTTCTTTTTTAATGATGTGAGAAGCATCATAGCATTTACATTGAATGGCAGCATAGCCACTTTCATCACGGATTGTAGCCACCAGATCAATACCAATATCAGTTCCATCTTCTTCATGCTCTTTAGCCCATTCACAATAGGTTTGAACCTTTTCGTATTCCTGCTTTTGAAGCGGGTCGTTTGTCAAATAAGCCATGACAAG
>NZ_JBHIML010000010.1:0-58517 GCF_042194015.1 Bartonella sp. MU37NMGALS | reverse complement strand
TGCCAATTATGTTCCAAAAGTGAATAGATATGCGCCAAAAAGGACAGAAAACATCGAACACAAGACGGTGATCATTATGGTAGGGCATTTTCTTTTAAAACTTTTGTTTAAAGCACGTTCATAGAGAGTTTTTGTTGATCATAAAAAAGGGGTGTAAAAACGACAAGGCACGCTATTGGGATTTATGAGTTCATTGAACAAAATAATATGGATGTTTTTTTTGTTTATATTCTTTCACAAATAAAAGCACACTTTGTATAGAGAGCTCTTTCTTTGTGTTTTCAGCATTGTATTCTTTTGACAAATGCTTTTCTTTTTGATTGTATCAAAAAGTTTAAAGACAGACCGTGTTAGGATATAAAATGTTTTGTTCAGCTTTTTTTAAAAATAGTGAGAAATATGGACCGCTTTGTGTTGGTTTTGATCCGAGTCATAAAGTTTTGCAATCATGGAATTTAAGCTGTGATTATAAAGGTCTAAAAGATTTTTGTGATATTCTCTTAGCAGCGGTTGTGGGTAAAGTGGGGATGATAAAACCTCAAGCCGCATTTTTTGAGTTATATGGGGTGGAAGGGCTTCAAATTCTCAAAGAGCTTATTGAAAATGCACAGGCACAAGGTTTGTTGGTTCTCGTTGATACGAAAAGAGGGGATATTGGCTCTACCGCTGAGGCTTACGGTAAAGCTTGGCTTGGTTCAAGCAGTGCGTTTAAAGCAGATGCTATAACAGTCAATCCTTTTTTAGGATTTGATGCTCTCATTCCTTTAATAAAGATTGCAGAAGAAACAAAAACGGCTGTTTTTATGGTTGTTCAATCTTCGAATCCAGAGGGAAGGCACATTCGAAATGCGCGCATTGGTGATCAAACAGTTTCTGTTCATTTGGCACAGCGTATTTTTGAATATAATAGCCAATCTTCAAGTCAATATCATCATGTTGGTCCTATTGGGGCAGTGATTGGAGCAACATTGGGCAATGAAGCAAAAGATACAATCGAACAGTTAGAAAATAACTTATTTCTCGTTCCTGGTATTGGGGCTCAAGGGGGAACAATAACACAATTAACTCAGCAGTTTCCTCAAAGGCTATGGCAGAATCTTATTCCTTCCATTTCAAGATCGATTACACAGGTTGGTCGAAATAGTGTTGATTTAAAAAATGTTATTCATGATTTTGCCGAGCAATCTAAAAATACGCTTCTATCTTAAAGTTTTTTGCTAAGTTATCAAAGAAAAAAAGCTCTTATAAAAAAAGCTCTTATGAAAGAAGGGGGCTTATCAAATTTTAAGTCAGATACTTCTTTCAAAAAGTGATTTGCTTTATCTAAAGTCAAGAGTTGTTTTTGATCTTTTCAAAAAGTGTTCATGTATTTCTTATTTTCTGTTGGGATTGGGAGGACCAAAAACGGGAAGCAAATGTTTGAAAAAAAATGCAGAAATCTTGAGAATATATGAACAATTGTTTTAATGAAGTCGGGATAAAGGAAGAAAATGCAAGAAATACCTGAACAGTGCTAAAATATGAGCCATCAGAGGGCTTAGAGAGTGTATTCGTTTTGGGGACGTTTTAGTTTAAAGGCTATGACTCATCTTAAAGGGTAGGCTCTTTGAGAATATTGTTTTTGTAAAATAAAGGACTCTAACATGTTATTAAAAGTTTCTAGGTTGATAAAGTCATTGCAGCGTTTGTTTCTATAAGATAGACACACGTTATCTGTGAATACATATTGTTGTTAGAGAATAACATGTCATTGAAACAAGAAAAAAACAAAGCCCGTTTACCCCGTGGTTTTATGGATCGTACAAGTGCACAGTTGTATGCAACTGAAACAATGATTACAAAAATTCGTGAAGTTTATGAACTTTACGGCTTCGAGGCACTGGAAACACCAATTTTTGAATATACGGATGTCTTGGGTAAGTTTTTACCTGATGAAGATCGTCCAAATGCGGGCGTTTTTTCGCTACAAGATGATGATGAGCAATGGATGTCTTTGCGCTATGATCTAACTGCTCCTCTTGCTCGTTATTTTGCTGAAAATTTTGAAACGTTACCAAAGCCTTATCGCAGTTATCGTCTTGGTTTTGTGTTTCGCAATGAAAAACCTGGACCAGGGCGCTTTCGGCAATTTATGCAGTTTGATGCGGATATTGTTGGAACACCAACGGTAGCAGCGGATGCCGAAATTTGTATGATGGCAGCAGACAGTTTGGAAAAGTTAGGGTTTCACCAGCATGATTATGCCATTCGCTTGAATAACCGAAAAATTCTGGAAAGTGTTTTAGAATTGATTGGTTTAGGGGAAAGGGAGCAGATTGAAAGGCGCTTAACTGTTCTTCGAGCAATGGATAAACTGGATAAATTTGGTCCTGAAGGCGTGCGTTTGCTCTTGAGCAAGGGGCGTTTGGATGAAAGTGGTGATTTTACAAAAGGGGCCGAGCTTAAGGATAAAGAGATTGAGTGTATTCTTTCTTTACTGACTGTAAATGCAAAAACGGCAGAAGAAATCCTTGATGTTCTCAGACAAGTCGTTGGTCAGAGTGCTCAGGGGCTTGAAGGGGTTCGCGAGCTTGAGGAAATGCAAGCAATCTTTGTCGCTAATGGTTATCACAATCGCATTAAAATTGACCCTTCGGTGGTTCGTGGATTGGAATATTATACGGGACCTGTTTTTGAGGCGGCATTGCTTTTTGATGTTCTCAATGATGATGGGCAAAAAGTTGTTTTTGGCTCCGTTGGTGGTGGTGGGCGCTATGATGGATTGGTGGCACGCTTTCGTGGTGAAAATATTCCGGCAACAGGTTTTTCAATCGGTGTTTCACGCTTGATCGCTGCTTTGCAAAATCTTGGAAAGTTGCCTATGAAGGACACAACAGGGCCGGTTGTGGTACTGAGGATGGATAAAGAACCAGAGGCGGTTGCTGGTTATCAAAAAATGGTGATGCAATTGCGAAATGCGGGAATTCGTGCTGAGCTCTATTTGGGGGCATCGGGAATTAAAGCGCAGATGAAATATGCAGATCGACGTCAAGCGCCTTGTGTGGTTATCCAAGGTTCACAAGAGCGTGAGAGCGGGAAAATACAGATTAAAGATTTGATTGAAGGAGCGCGTTTGTCTCATGAGATCAAAGATAATCAAACATGGCGTGAAAGCCGTCCTGCGCAAGTGATGATTGATGAAGAGCAATTGGTTCAAACAGTACAAGATATTTTGGCAGCCCAAAAACGATAATGATAAAAATTTTGTGAAAGAAATTGTTAGGAAAAGCTTGAACATTTCTTCTTCAATTTTCAGAATTTGTATTTTACTTGTTTAGATATTCTTAAAATCGTGTTATTTTTTTTAAAGTTCCTGCGGCATAAAAGCAATTTTTAAAGGTGAAAATGCTTTTGAGGACGCGAGGTAAGCACCTTCGTAAAGCAAAATACTGGACACTGAAGCATTTGAGGTCCTTGACGCAACCCTGTTTAGAAAAATTGATGATCAATAACAGAAACCCAATAGTTTATAGCAATATTGATCATCATTCATTCATATGGATTTAATTTTTGAATTCTCATTTGCTGATATCATATTTTCTACTGTTTTATTGTCGGCAGTCTACAATCTCACATCCATGAGAGATGAAAGAAATCTCAAGAGTTTTATTTTAGAAGATTTTTTTAGTTTCAAAAGCAACGAATAACTTAAATCAGACAATTTTTAAAGGAAAAATATGGGAGGCATTATAAGAGATTATAATGAAAACCATTTGAAATTATTCATTTATTATAACAAATCAATTTTTTACGGAGAAATGAAAATGGCCCAATATGATTTTACAGTGTTATATGAAAGAAATCCCTTTATTTTGAAAAAATCTGAAGATATTGGAAAATCATTTAAACTTCCTCCTTCAAATTTCGGATTTGAAGATCTTCCGCAAATTACGTTTTCAGGAGCGTCCGATAGCCGGCGTATGATTTTTGGGCTGTCATTTAGTGGTATGAAAGCATTTTTTGTGATGTTGTGGCAAGTAGGGAAAATGTCAGATGAAGATGATGTGGATTTATGGTTTGATCAGGTAAGATTAGATGAGGATACTCTCAATGAATTTTTGATTTGTGATCTTTCAATTCAAGAACCAGAATATCTTAATTTTGAAAGTTTTAAAGAAGGTATCAAAGAATTAGAAGAGAATAAAATTGTAGCGAAGGGGACAAAAAAATATTGTTATTTCATTAATCCAGATATTTTTGGTCTTCCTGAATGTGATGAAGATTTTGAGCTCGATGAAGAGGAAGAGATAGAAGAGGAAGAAATGAAAAAACACTTTATGGTAGAATATCCAAATAGACGCCTTCTTTAACTGTTTTTCTCTTAGAGAAAAATAAAAGCTTAGAATAAATGACTATTAAAACAGCAATGAATCTGTTTATTGTATGTGAATTGGAATGTTTACGGGATCTGTTTTTATTTAATATTCTTCATGAACGGTTATTTATGCAGAGCCGTTTTTATACCATATTTTTTTCTTGATGCTTTTGTGAAGCTTGCAGTAATGATGTTCATAGCTTTTGTGTTTTAGAGCGTTTATGAGACGCATTTATACTCTTTTTAACCGTTTATTCATATGCCAATCTCACGTGCTAATGAGCAAGAAAATAGTTTTAAGAGATTCAATATAAGAAGGGATAAAATAAAACAATCTTATGATATTCAGTGCCTCTCATTCGACATGAAAAATTATAAATTATCTTTATAAATCAAATTATTGTTTGACACAAAGTTTTTTCAAAGCAGTTAAAACGTGAAATACCTATTAAAAATTTATTGCTGGGATATTTTCTTACCGAAAACGCTCAACCAAATTATAGTGTCTGCTTTGACAAATAGATGTTTCAAAAAATACAAACGACACAAATTTTCTTTACTAAGGAAATTTGTGTCGTTAAATTTTGTTTAAATGGACGACTTTGGGGGCGGAATTAGCTTTTCAAAGCTTTTAAAACATTTTGTGGTGAAGAGACTTCGTAAGGATCTGTCATGCAATTGTCTGAAAAACCCGCTTCTTCAAACCATTGCTCAACCACACCATCATTAATAACGGCAGCATAGCGCCATGATCGCATGCCGAAACCAACATTGTCTTTTGCAACCAGCATACCCATTTTGCGTGTGAATTCACCAGAGCCATCAGGAATTAATTTCACGTTTTTGATATTTTGTGTTTTTCCCCAAGCGTTCATGACAAAAGCATCATTGACGGAAAGGCAATAAATTTCATCAATACCCGCTTGTTTAAATTCATCATAGAGTTTTTCAAAGTCAGGCAGCTGAAAGGTTGAGCAAGTAGGGGTAAATGCTCCAGGAAGAGAAAAAAGAATAACACGCTTTCCTTTAAAGTAAGAATCGCTGTTAACTTCTTGCCACCGATAAGAATTATTTTCACCCACTTCATCTCGGACACGTGTATGGAATGTTACATTGGGAACAGTTTTTTTCATCATAAGGATGCTCCTATATTTTTTACAAAAATTTCGTTTTAAAACAGCTTTTGTCTTTAAAAGCATATCGGAAAGAACGGTTTAAATAAAAGGGATTCTTTAAAAATTCTGACTTCTAACGAGTGTGCAAATATTTCACACTTCCGTCAAGTAGAATTAATGGTCGACTTTGGATACTCTTCACCTTAAAATTAAAGGAAAGAATATGAAGGTATTTACATGACCATAAAGACAGTTTTGACCACGGCTTTTGAGGGGCAAAAACCGGGAACGTCTGGTTTGCGCAAAAAAGTGTCTGTTTTTCAACAACCTCATTATGTAGAAAACTTTATACAGTCTCTTTTTGATAACATTGGACCTCTTGAAGGAAAAATGTTGATTCTTGGGGGCGATGGGCGCACTTTTAATCGTACTCTCCTTCAGATTGTGTTGAAGATGGCAGCGGCGCATGGTGTTTCTTGTGTTAAAATGGGAAGGGGCGGTATTCTTTCTACACCTGCTGTTTCGCATCTTATTCGTAAAACTCATGCCCATGGTGGACTTATTCTTTCTGCAAGCCATAATCCTGGTGGTCCAGAGGGAGATTGTGGTATTAAATACAATGTTTCCAATGGTGGACCCGCTTCTAATTCTTTATGTGATGCTATTTTTGCAACATCGCAACGTCTTTCCTTTTATAAAATTCTTGAAGCACCAGATATTGATTTAGATAGGCAAGGTACGATCTTTATGGGAGCCATGCGGATTGATATTATTGATTCTGTCGCTGATTATGTTGCTTTGATGCAGGAGCTTTTTGATTTTGACTGTATTGCCAAGGCCGTCGCTCGAGGTCTTACTTTACGGTTTGATGCTATGCATGCGGTAACAGGGCCTTATGCTCATGAAATTTTTGAAAAATGCTTAGGATTTTCTGAAGGGACGGTGGTTAATGGTATTCCTTTGCCAGATTTTGGAGGCGGTCATCCGGATCCCAATTTGGTTTATGCCAAGGCTCTTTATGATTTATTGATGTCAGAGCAAGGACCAGATCTTGGCGCAGCCTCTGATGGTGATGGAGATCGTAACCTCATTATTGGTCGTGGGCAATTTGTCTCGCCTTCAGATTCTTTGGCTATTATGGCTGAGCATGCACACCTCATTAAAGGATATCGAAAAGGTGTTGTGGGGATAGCGCGTTCTATGCCGACGGGACGTGCTGCTGATCTGGTTGCGGAAAAACACGGATTAAACTTTTTTGAAACGCCAACGGGATGGAAGTTTTTTGGAAACCTTTTGGATGCGGGGAAAGTAACCTTTTGTGGTGAAGAAAGCTTTGGAACTGGCTCTCATCACATCCGCGAAAAAGATGGTTTATGGGCTGTCTTATTTTGGTTAAATCTTTTAGCGATAACAGAAAAAACTGTCGCACAAATAGTTCAGCAGCATTGGTACACCTATGGGCGTTTTTACACGTTACGGCATGATTATGAAGAAGTCGAAGCAGATAAAGCTTTGGAACTTATAGAACATTTGCGTACGCACTTACCACATGCAGGAACTGAAATTGCTGGATTTTTCGTCAAAAAAGCAGATGATTTTACATATCATGATCCTGTTGATCAGAGCGTTAGCACGCGGCAAGGTATACGTATTTTTTTCGAGAACGGAGCACGGTTGGTGATCCGTTTGTCGGGAACAGGGACGCTAGGTGCTACTTTACGACTTTATTTTGAACAGTATGAAAGTGATCCGCGCAAACACAATTTTAATCCGCAAGAAGTTCTCCAACCTTTGCAACAGGTGGCACTAAAACTGTTAAATATACAACAAGCATTGGGGCGAGATCGCCCTGATATTATCACCTAAGATCAGTGGAATGTTTTTTGTAAAGGTATGATGATTGATCACATGAGGTATGTTTTTAGGGACGTGATTTTATTGGCCATAAGGCAGAGCTTCCATTTTCAAGCTCGCTTTGTTTTTCCTCTTTTACATATCAATCGGATTCTTAAAACTGCGGGCTTCTTAAAACCGAATACTGTAGGTAATTATAATTAGGCAGAATCGGGGAATTTATGTCCAATGGTTTCTAATGGTTTGGTAGAAATGTTTGTTTAATAGGGGGGGCTCATACACAACAAAATACGATCATTGTTACACATTTCATATGTTTGTCTTAAAGAAGCATCTCTCTCAAAACGCTAAAAACGTATCTTATGCGTGTTACTTTTGAAAGGGATAACCGGCCATCCATTGAGCAGCACCATTTTTATGCTTATGAGAGAGTAAGACCAGCACCATCATTCACTTTGCCCGCTTTCAATGTTGGCTCTTATATTTGAGAGTATTTAGTATTTTGAATAATTGTTTTACACGGCTCTTCCTACTTGTAACATGCAAGGAAAAGGCTTTGGTTTATTCAATGTAAAAGAGGTTGAGAGAATCTCAGCTTATTTATTGGCTCTCATTCAATATACAAAACCATTAACTATGATCATAAATCAGTTTGTTCTCTAACATTATGAATGCTTTACTTAAATAAAAGGTCAAGTTGAGTCTATCATTTTCTTGTTTCTCAGTTTTTAGCTTTTTGGAAGCGTTTTTATTCAGAGATGTTCCTTTTCTAATTGTTTTTTATTCATTCGTTAATTGTATTGGTGATGTATAAGAAAATGATTTTGATTCATTTATGAGAGAGAATGAAGTGAGTAAATTTTATGATATGCGGGGGCTTATTTAAGTTATATAATGATCAATCATTTTTATAAACCCATGTATGGTATGTGATGATAGCATTCATGAACACAGTTGGCAGATGAAGGTTAAAACAAAGGGAAATGTTTTTCTAAAATAATGGACAATAAGTACTTCTTGCTTTATGACCAGTCATAACAAATGATTTTTCTTTTAAAAGGGGAATTTATGACCCAATATCCCAAATGTCCTCGTTGTGATTGTCTTTATACTTATGAAGATGGTGAGAATTTTGTGTGTCCTGAATGCGCACATGAATGGCCACAAAAAAACGATGATACTGTTCTTGTCAATACTGTTTATGATGCCAATGGTCAGATTTTAACAAATGGAGATACCGTTATGGTGATAAAAGATCTGAAAGTAAAAGGCGCTTCATCTGTTTTAAAAGGTGGTACTAAGGTAAAGAATATTCGCTTGGTGGATGGGGATCATAACATTGATTGCAAAATTCCAGGGATTGGTCAGATGAGTTTAAAGTCGGAGTTTGTGAAAAAAGTTTAGGCATTTATCCCCTTGCAATTGTTTTTGCATTTCGCTGGTTTTTTATTTTTACATTCTTCTCGAATGGGCTTTTTTTGTTGTTTCACAGATTACACCAATCAGATAGAGGCAATATATTTTCCTTTATTGCAAAGCCATGTATCGCAGAGGAATAGTGGCTCTGTCTTTTCTTTTAATACGCAGTTATGGGTGAAGTTGGATGTTGACGTACATGCGACAGTAAAAGTATGTGCTTTATGAGAAGAACAATGCGGTAAAGCAGACAAACTTATTCCTGCTGGATTGAAGAAATATTCTCATTTTTTATTAGATAATTTCTCAAACAATCATAATAGATCTAGCTTAAATGTATTTATTTTTTACAGGTAATTCCACCGTTTGCGTCATATTTATGGAAATGAGATTGAAAATGATAGAGGGGAAATTCTTGATTTTAAGAATAGAAAAAGGACGGTATGATCTTGATAAGGTCGTACGGTTATGCATTTTCCAGTTTTTAGTGCTGCAACAGTCTCTTATAAAAAGTGTGTATAAGAGCTATTAAAAATAGTTTTTGTTATTATCCAGTTTGTGCTGTGTAAGCGGACGATTTTGATTGATACAATAAAAACAGAATTGAAATAAGAAGAATGCCAGAATTCTCATTCAAGTTGCAAAATGTGATCTTTGTTGATTGGCTGCTACAAGAAGTATTTTGCGTGATTTTATCGTTGGGAGAAGTGAGAAAGATGGAGCAAATGGGCACTCTATCTTACAATGTTTTCTTTTTTGGGTTTTCTTTTTTTGTAACGGGTCGTGTTTTCCTAGTTAAAATTGCATGACAAGATTATGAAACAAAATAAATTTAAAGTGCATGCCCATGTTTTGTACTTCTGTGGATATCATTATTGGGTTTGTTGTGAAACAACCGATGCTTCTTAAAAGGGGCTTTGAAATCTTTTTAAGGCATATATGGAGGTGAAAGGTGAGTGAAGGTATTATTATTGGACAGACTTTTTTAACAGTACTGTATTTTTATGGCTACATAGCTTACTTTTAAAATTTCAGGAATAAAATGACGTAAGATTTTTGCACTCCATGTTTGAGCGCTGTTGAAGAGGGGCAATCGGTGTGGTTATTTTACCTATTGAGGTCAATATTTATTGTGGCATGGCTTCAACGCCTAAAACTTCAGGGA
Organism: Bartonella sp. MU37NMGALS; assembly: GCF_042194015.1. Taxonomy (NCBI): domain Bacteria; kingdom Pseudomonadati; phylum Pseudomonadota; class Alphaproteobacteria; order Hyphomicrobiales; family Bartonellaceae; genus Bartonella; species Bartonella sp. MU37NMGALS. The sequence continues at coordinate 48,613 of NZ_JBHIML010000010.1, read as the reverse complement.
TAAAATGGCGTAAAAGATTTTCAATACCATGTTTGAGGGTTGCCGTTGAAGAGGGACATCCAGCGCAGGCACCCCGCATATTGAGATAAACAATACCATTCTCAAATCCGCGAAAAGTAATGTCTCCACCATCATTGGCAACTGCTGGGCGGATACGCGTTTCAAGCAGCTCTTTAATGGTTAAGACAATATCAGCATCTTTTTCGTCATAAAATTCTTCGTTAAGGGCATGGGTTTGTGCTTGTATTGTAGCGTTGGTGGTGATCACTGGCTCATTGGATAGAAAATGTTCCATGATTGTGCCTAAAATGACGGGCTTGAGATGTTGCCATTCTCCTTCTTTTTTGCTTACGGTGATAAAATCATAGCCTAAAAAAACACCATTGATATTAGGAATATTAAACAGTTTAGCCGCCAAAGGTGAGTTTTTAGCTGCTTCTTCAGGGTCACGAAATTCTAATACGCCCTCAGAAAGAACCACGCGTCCTGGCAGAAATTTAAGTGTTGCAGGGTTTGGTGTGGTTTCAGTTTGAATAAACATAGACTCTCCTTTTATAATGAAGGATTAGGAAGATCTTACATTGTAGAATATTATATTTTTTAGGCAATAGATCTAATATCGTCATCGGCAAGATTGCTAGGAATAACAATGACAGGAATTGAAAAAGCTGTCCCTTTATTCCCGATTAATTGAACAAGGGGTCCTGGTCCTTCTGTATGTCCACTGGCTGCTAAAACAATTAGTGCAATCCTTTTATCTTCGTCGATCAGTTTGGAAATCTCATCAATTTTTTTTCCTTCACGCACCACTATTTCTGTTTCAAGCGCATGGGTGGTGCGGACTTCACTGGCAATGCCTCCTAATATTTTATGAGCACTTTGCGTTGATTCTGTGCGCATAACGTTGTTTACACCTAGAAAATGTTGAAATTCCACACTATCAACGACACAAAGTAATACCAATGTTCTATTGGTATTTTGGGCATGCTGTGCGGCAAACGCAACGGCACGCCGACACTCTGGTGTTTCATCAATAATGACTAAGTTCTTTTTCTTGGGTTCTTTTTTCGGATTTTTTGGTTTGGAAATCATGCACTTTCTCTATTTTGTACAAACGATTTTTTTGCTCTCTACAGTTTTTAGTTTTATTATCTTTATGTATCGTGCAAAAATCCAATAATTTCACGAATTTTTTTCATATTTTCTTCTGCGAGCATACTAGCACGTTTAGCGCCATCACGCAAAACAGAGTCGATATAATCACTTTCTTGATGCAGTCGACGTAATTCTTCTGTTATAGGGGCAAGCTTATGGACAGCAAGGTCGGCTAGAGCTGTTTTAAAATGCGAAAATTGTTGACCAGAAAATTCTAAAAGAATCTTTTCTTTGCTGACGTTAGCAAAGGCGGCATAAATACCAAGCAGGTTATCCACTTCTGGTCGTTCTTTTAAAGCGGTCAGGGTATCGGGAAGAGGAGCCGAATCCGTTTTGGCTTTGCGTATTTTTTTTGCGATAAGATCAGCATCATCGGTCAAATTAATGCGTGAAAAATCTGAAGGATCTGATTTTGACATTTTTTTCGTCCCATCGCGCAAAGACATAACGCGTGTGGCTGTTGTTCCAATAAGCGCCTCTGGGAGGGGAAAGAAGCATTGCCTTTTTTCTTCATCCGTTTGCATAGAGATACCAAAATTTAATTCGGCAATACGTTGTGCATAGTCGTTGTTAAATTTTTGTGCAATATCGCGTGTGAGTTCAACATGCTGTTTTTGATCTTCGCCTACTGGAACATGCGTTGCACGATAGACTAAAATATCAGCAGCCATCAAAGTGGGATAGGCAAAAAGCCCGAGGGATGCTTTTTCGCGATCTTTTCCTGCTTTATCTTTAAACTGTGTCATGCGTTGCAGCCAGCCGATACGGGCAACACAATTAAAAATCCAAGCGAGTTCAGCATGTTGAAAAACACGTGATTGGTTAAAAATAATGTGTTTTTGAGGATCAATACCGCAGGCTAAAAAGGCTGCTGTCACTGTTCTGATGGATTCGCGCAAAGTAAGGGGATCTGGGTTGACGGTGAGCGCATGCATATCCACAACACAATAGAGGCAGTGATGAGAGTTTTGCAGTTCAACCCAACGCTGAATGGCTCCAAGATAATTGCCAAGATGTAAATGACCACTCGGTTGTACGCCGGAAAAGACAAGCGGTGTGAAGGTATCCATAGGAGTGCTCTTTCTTCAATTAAGGTTATTCGTTTTATTGTTTTTGACAAAGTATAAATATTATGGACGTTTTTTCAAATTTTTAAGCGTGTGAAAAAATGAACGAGTGTTGAATAAAAAATAGACACTAAAATAGATCAAGAATATGCCAAGCATGATTCCAGCTAAGGTGCTGGCGCGCAAGAAAAAAGATGCTTGTGAGGATAAAGGAAAAGACCAAAACCCAAACACATTCAATCCGTAATAGAGGGCTAGTGCACTCAAAAGGGTTGCCATCATGAGACATAATATTCGCTTTATCAGTTGGAAGTCGTATTTCCAATAACCGCGTTTGAGAAGGACACCCCAAAGCAACAAGGTGTTGACCCATCCAGAGGTAATTTCAGCAATAACAATGCCTCGTGCAGAAAAAGAAGGAAATAATGTTAAGGCGAGACTGATATTGATGAAAACGCAAATACCTGTAAAAATCATCGGTGTTTTGGTATCTTCATGGGCAAAAAAATTAGGAATAAAGACCTTAATGAGAACAAAAGCTGGAAGTCCTAGTCCATAAAGTTCCAGTAATTGTGCCACATGATGTGTTGATTGACTGGTAAATTGTCCTCGCTCAAAGAGCAAACTGACAATGGGAGTGGAGAGCAACAAAAAAGCGATGGATGCTGGAAGTGTTAACAATAGCGTTAATTCAATAGAGCGGTTTTGTAAATGGTGGGTTTCTTCATGCTTTTTGCTTCGCAAAGCGCGTGTTAATTCTGGTAAAAGAACGGTTGCAACGGCAATGGCGATTACGCCTAGAGGCAATTGATAAAGACGATCAGCATACATCAAAGAAGAGACAGCACCCGATTGACTAGAAGCAATGTTGGTATTAATGAGCAAATTGATTTGTGTGATGCCACCTGTGATAGCCGCTGGGAATGCTAAAGTTAATAGCTTGCGAACATTAGAACTTAAATGGGGCCAGCGGAAGGATATTTTCATGCCACTTTGACGCAAAGCAAGGGCAATTAAGGTGAGTTGAAGAAGCCCTGCTGCCAATACACCCCAAGAGAGATTTAAGCCAATATGCCAAGCGTCAAGTTTATAAATCCAAGCATAGGCAAGTACACCAATCAGAATAATGTTTAAAAAGAGTGGGGCAATGGCGGCAATAAAATAGCGTCGCAGAGCATTAAGCATGCCTCCCATCATGGCAGCAAGCGACATGCAGGTTAAATAGGGAAACATGATCGCAGTAAAGTGAATTGTAGCGTTAAATTTTGTTGCATCTTCGGTAAAACCTGGGGCAATAATGGTTCGTACCAGAAAAGGCATACTCAGTTCCATCGCAATCGTTAACAGTAAGAGCAGCGAAAAGAGAACGCCAAAGACTTCTTCTGCAAATTTGCATGCCGTTTCTTGACCATCTTCAGTGATTTTTTTTGCAAAAAGAGGAATGAAAGCAGCGTTAAAGGCACCTTCAGCAAAAAAACGACGAAATGTGTTGGGAAAACGAAAAGCAGCGTTAAAGGCATCAGAAACAGGACCGGTCCCTAGCGCTGCTGCCATAAGCATTTCGCGTACGAAGCCAAAAATACGGCTCATAAGGGTTCCGGAAGCAACTGTTGCAATTTTTTTTATCAATGTCATAAAGATATATCGGTTTTGTTGTAAAAGAGAAGCGATGACAGGAGAAATAAACCGTTTTAAATCGTAAAAATCTGATCTGTATCCCAATCAAGGATACTTTTTGTAAGCGTTGTACGACGGTGTTTATCTTTCTGTCAACAATGGTGCTTGAAGACTTTTTTATGCTCCTTGTTTACTGTTGCATTACAATTTTTATTTTGCCATAAAATAATTAAAATTTCTTTTCAAACTGAAATATGGGAGCGATATCATAACAGTTTGAAGGGACATATGGGGATCTATAATGATAATTCCTCTTTATGGTGTGATGTCGTGAATAGTACAACCCAATACCCGTTCTGTTTTACGTGAGGGGCGTGACCCTATTAAAGAACGCAAATAAAATAAAAGCGTGAAGCAATGCGCAATCTTCATTATTTATCCATTATTTAAAAGACAGTACTTTAGATGTTTTTAAAAGTCGTAAGGCTGAGCTAAAAGGTGATGGCAAAGCTCGTGATTGGTTTTTACTTTTACAGCTTTATATTCTCCCCAAATTAGGCTGCCTTCCCGTTCTAGAGATTACATAAACAAAAGGATAGGAAGACATGATCTTTCAACAGCGTTTTGTCTGTTTTTAGCACGACAGGCAATGAAAGTGATTAATTATCATTTTCAAAAATGATTGATCCTTTCATTTTGCCTGTTCAGGTTTCTTTTCACAGTTAATGAGGATAAAATCTGAGGAAATAAGATAAATTTGTTCTCTCATGGTTTCCATTCTCGTTGAGGTGCGATTGATTTGCCAATGAAAGCAGGCGGGTAAAGGCTATCATTTTTATCAGAGAGGGCAAAAAGTTAAAGTTTATGAATCCTTTAGATATTCATTGCCATTGCTTTTGCGTGCTCTGTTTTGTGAGGTTGAATATTTTCTTGTCTTTTAGGACTCTGATTGACGGTTTCTGTCATTTTTTGCACTTTAATTGTTTCGTTACTAAGAGTGTTGGAACATTTTTTTTTATTATTTTTCTTTATAGATTGATGCTGGTTTGGTGCTAGGCGCTCATCGAATTTATGGTTATAAAAATACATGGGTTGTATATGCTGTTCTATCTCTTTTATTTGCTTGACTATTTCCATAATCTCTTTTGCTTTAACGGTTGATGTGCCAAGACTCTTCGCAAGTCTTTCAGGATTATTTTCCTTTATAGCTTCATGCTCGCTTGAGGATAAGCGCTCATTGATTTTTTTGAGATAAGTCCTTATCTCCCCTCTTAATTCAGGAGAGTTTGATAAGGTTTCTTGCTGTTGTGCTTTTGACAAGGAAAAGAGATTTTTCATCCAAGCCTTAGGCATTTCTACCGATTGTTCACACCGCCTTTGTTTTACATGATGGGTATGGAGAATGTCTCTTTCTGTTTGTTTAAAAATATTGATATAACGATCAATGGCTCTACAGAGGGGCAAAATATTTGCTTCAGCATGCGCGCGCGTTGTTTTTTATGCCAAATACATTGCTACCAGAAAGTTTAGAAATAGATTGGGGGAGGTGGCAATTTGATAGGTGAGCTGTTCTCCTTCAGTATGATTTTCATGGATCATCTCAATTCTTTCCCGCAAAATATGACGATTGCCATAAATGATTTGGCACAAAGTTTCGATTTCTTTTCTTCTTGCTTGAATGGATGCGTTGTTTTTTATCCTTGTGGTAATTTCATTGTTGGTAAGGGGGCTATTGTTTCTGCGGGGATAAGCACTTCTTGCTGGTTTTGAACTTTTGGTGCTGTAAAGGAGAGGGCGTCACCGATTTTTAATGTCTGTATTTGCTCTGGGGTGAGATCTTTTTTATTTCCCAAGATGAAAATCCCGTTGGCATCAAGCATGAAGCTATTGGGTCCACTGCCTCTGTAGAAGCCTTTATAGGTATGACCTTCTTTCGCTGTTGTAATAAGATGATGATGAATATTTTCAAACCCAAGATGTTTCATATTGTACATAAATTCTTTTAAAATAAGTATTTTTTTTGGATTTGAGATATCCTCAAGCAGATGTTTTATCTCTTCCTTATCATTATGTTTTAGCGATGCAATGCTGGCAAGATTCATGCGTTTTTCTGTTACAAGAGAAAAGTCGAGTGTGTGACCAGCAACTTGCCCAAGTTTTTCAAAAAACATTCGTTGTGTGCGTCCATTACCTTCTCTGAAGGGATGCGTATAGTTGAGCTGTATCAACATTTCAGTGACATATTCAACAAATGTTTCGCGGGTTAAGCCTTTTAAACTATTCGTTTCAGCAAGTGTTTTATCTAAATTTTCTAGTCCCTCTTGTATCTGTTTTGCTGGGGCAAAAAATACCAGCTTTTTTCATCATTGGCATATAAGCAACGGTAACATCTTCAAATGTAAATGGTTTTTCCCGTGTTTGTCCGGCCCATTCAAAAGTATTTTTAAATAGGGTGTGATGAATAATTGGAGATATGTGGAAGTTAGTTTTTGCGGTGGCGCTTCTTGGCGTAGATGAATGATTGCTTTTGTTGTATCATGGGCACATTGCACTTTTAATTTTTTATAGTCTTTTATTCCATATTTATTTTTTAAAGTGATACTATTAGGGCAAAAGAAATTACGGTACATTGTCTTATTTTCTTCGGTTTCAGGCGATGAGGATAATTTTTCTTGTAAGGTGAGAGGGACGGTGTTCGTTTTTTTGTACCAGTGTCCCAGTATGCCGTTGCTTTTTTGGGGGGCTGTTTTGTTCTTTCTTGATGATCAGAGCATTTTTCCTTTGTCATTTGGGCAGATATTGGATTATTTGTCGCTGTATTGCTGGTCTGTAAAATGTTTTTTTGGAAATCTTTTTGCATTTGCCTCATGGAGGAAGCAGATTGAGCAATTGGTTTGGTCATTTGTTCTTGCAAACTTTGGGACATAACTTCAATGCTGTCATGTAAAGCATGAGGGGCAATCCATGGTGAAAAATGAGCTTTTTCTTTGTTTGAATGGATGCGTTGTCTTTGCTCTTTTTAGTTATTTCATCGTTTGTAAGAACGGCTCTTTTTTTCTGGAAGCAATGTTTTTTGCTGGGTTTTGAGTTTTGGGCGCTGTAAAGGAGAGGGCGTCACCGATTTTTAATGTCTGTATTTGCTCTGGGGTGAGACCTTTTTTATTTCCCAAGATGAAAATCCCATTGGCATCAAGCATGAAGCCATTGGGTCCACTGGGTCCACTGCCTCTGTAGGTACCATGATAGGTTTCTCCTTCTTTTGCGACGACAGTGAGATAATAATTTTTTTCATCCAATCCAAGCGTTCTCATAGAGTTGGTAAATTCTTGTAAAATGAGCAATTTTTCTGGATTTGAGATATCCTCAAGCAGATGCTTCATAGGCTCTGGATCGCTATGTTCCATGGCAGCAGCGCGGACAAAGTCTTTACGTTTTTTGCTCACAAGAGAAAAGTCTAGCTCATGTCCTGCTGCTTGAGCGAGTTTTTCAACAAACAGTCTCTTTGTGCGCCTATTGCCCTCTCTGAAAGGGTGCAAGTGGTGCAAATCTATCATTATTCCAGCTGCTTGTTCAACGAATTCTTCGCGAGTTAAGCCTTGTAAATTATTCTTTTCAGCAAGCGTTTTATCTAACTTTTCTAGTCCCTCCTGTATTTTTCTGCCAATCGCAAAAGGTTTTGTAAATTCTTTTCTTTTCAAAATGGGCATAGAAGCAACAGTACCATCTTCAAATGTAAATGGTTTTTCGCGTATTTGTCCGGCCCATTCAAATGCACGGGAAAAGAGGCGTTGATGAAGATATTTTAGATAGGAGGAATTAAACTGCTCAGGTAGAGGTTCTTGGCGCAGTTTTATCATTTCTTTTTTTACATCATCACAACATTGTTCCTTTAATATTTCTTGCTCTTTGATGCGGTATTTATTTTTAAGCACTTTGCTATTGGGATAAAAGAAATTCTGCGATGCTTCATTGATTTTCTTTGAAATGGCTGCACTGATTGCAGGGTGTTGTTCTTGCAATTCTTCCTGTATGGAAGAGGCACAATGTTCTGTATTTTCTTTCATGTATATTTCCTTTCAAAGGATAACATTATTTTTTGAAAGCTTTTTTACATTTTTTGCCTTTTATTATTTCATGGTGTTTTCTTCAAAGAAGAATGCCCATTTTAATGATTGAAAAAAATTGACCTTATTCGCATGAAACAAAGTTAAAGTGTGTAATTTTTATGAAGTATTATCGTGAAATTTTATCAATGAATTCTGTAAAATAATGGGGTGTCTTATTCAAAGTCTGCTGTATTTCATACACCGTCTTTGATGCAATCTTGGCAAGATAATTGCATCAAAGTTTTGTATGAAAAGCCAACAATTAGGAGATTTATCACGACAAAGCTATAGCTTTTGATGTTTCGGCTCTGCGCGGTCGAATATGTGGCTGGTCTTCCTCTTGATGCCGCTTTGCTGTTGAGCGTTCAGGTAACTTCGGGGGCTGCGATAAGCTTTGCTGCTTTTGTAATTTTTTATCGAGATCGGTAAGTGGTTGATGACGTTTTTGTTTCTCTTCCTGATGGTTTTGCACTATAGTTTCTCTTAACTGTTTTATTGTATCAGCATAATCTTTAATGGCGGTACAAAGGGTAGGGATATTTTCTTCAGCGGCTTTGCGTGCTCCGTTTTTTATGCCAAGGGTTTTTCTACCAGCAAGTGGAGCAAAAGATGTAGAATCCTTTTCAATTTGAAATACAAGCTCTTCTCCCACCTCTGGAATTTTGTGCATATCTTCTAGTCTATATTGCAAAACAAATGGATCATCATAAACAATTTGGCACCAATATTGGACCTCTCTTTGACCATATTGAATCGATGGATCTTGTTGAACTCTGCGGGCAATTTCCTGATTTGAGAGAGGCTTTATTTTCTTTTCTGAGTTGAGCGGATTTTGTAAATGTTGATTTATTGGCTCTTCCTCTTGTGCTTGTCGCTGATGTTGTTGTTCCGTGTGAGAAGCTTGTGAAATCTTTTCACTTTTTGTATATTTTGAAGTATACACATAATCGTTAATTGCAGTACGTAGGGTAGGAAGATTTTCTTCAGCTTTTCTGCGCGCATGATTTTTTATGCCAAGAACTTTTCTACCAGCAAGCTTAGAAATAGACTTAGGCCGTTCTGTAATATCCCATAAGAGCTGTTCTCCCATATCGGGGTTTTCTTTGATTGCTTCTATTCTTTCATTTAAAATAAGCCGGTCGCCATAAACCTTTTCGCACAAAAATCGTATTTCTTCTTGATATGCTACGAGCAATAGCTCTCTTTCCATTGTATTAATGGATGTTTTTTGTCCGTGAGACGGTTTTGGCTGTTCAATTGCTGTGTGTGGAGAGGCAGGTTTTGGGATGACAGCATCGCTTTGTTTTCTGTTTTCCATACGGTGTGGTTTTCGTGAAGGAGGTACTGCATATGTTCCACTATCTTGTGATGATGAACTACTTTGTTGCCTGACTTTCATATGTGTTGGTGTTTTGGGGCTAACACTTGGGTAGAGTGTTTCAGAATTCTGGATTTTTGCATCGTTCTGTACTCTGTCTCTCATGCGTGGGGGAAGGGGTGGAGCCACTTTTGTCTGTAGGGAGGGGAGCTCTTGAACTGTTGGTTTGTTTTGTTGCCTATCTTTTGCACGCGGAGGTCTTTGTGGTGCTGCTTTTGTGTGCGGAGAGGAGTTTTCTTGGATTTTTGAACTGGGGATTTTTGAGCTGGGGATTGTTGTGCCAGTTTGTGTTTTTTCTCTCATGCGTGGAGGAGGGGGCGGAGCCACTTTTGTCTGTAGGGAGGGGGGCTCTTGAACTGTTGGTTTGTTTTGTTGCCTCTCTTTTGCACGTGGAGGTCTTTGTGGCGCTGCTTGTGTATGCGGAGAGGAGTTTTTTTGTGGGGGAGGCGTCTCTTGTTTTTTGGTGCTAGGAGGTATTGTGCTGGTTTGCACTGGGGTTTTCATGCGTGGGGGGGGCGGTGGAGCAACCTTTGGGTGGTGTGATAAATTTTCTGGGCGTTTTTGTACAGTTGGTTTTGGCAAACTTTGAGAAATTTGGGGAGGGGGGGTTCTGGTGGGGGATTGTTCAGTCTGTTGTTGAAATTTTTCCATCATTTCGGTGATAAAAGGGGAAGGATTTCTTTTTTTCATACATGTTCCTTTCAAACTCTTCCAATATTGTTTTTAAATACTATTTAAAAATATGCGTTGGTTTTTATTCTGTTTTATGCTTTTCACTTGCTTTTATGAGAGAGGATATGAAACTGAATGGTTCCACAATAATCGGTTCTCTTGGCGCAAATGATCTTTGCTATGTGTTGCGCCAAGATGTTGAATTCAATGTGAAAACTTATGTCTGTTTAGGTGGCAAAAGCCATCGCTTTTGGTATCGCAGTTTTGCGAGGACGAATATCTGTTTCTCTTTGTTGAGTAGAGGTTGTTGCTTTTTCACGAGTTACTGTTGAATGCTCAGTGCGTTCAACAGATTGTGATAAGCGTTGTTGTTGATGCAAATCTTGCGCCTGTTCAGAAGATGGTTCATGGCGCTTTTGTTTTGCCTGTTCGGTTTGCAAAATGCTCTCTCTTACTTGTGTTACAGCCGTTGCATAATTGTCAGCGGCGTCAATTAAGTGAGAAAGACCAGCTTCAGCATGTCTGCGTGCTTGATTTTTAAAGCCAAAAAGACTGACACCAGCGTACTTGTGAAAAGATTGAGGATTTCCGACAAGTTGCTGTGCAAGTGGTTCTATTGTTTCAGGGCTTTGAAAAAGTGTTTCCACTTGTGATTGCAAAATGTTTGCGTTACCAAAAACAACTTCGCACCAATATTTGATCTGGGCATAGTGCCTTTTGACTTTTGAATGTTGTTGAATTTTGGTAGAAATTTCTGCCTCTGAAAGAGTTTCTTTTTCACGTTGATCTGGTTTTTGCAGAAGTTCAGTGACTGCTGCCTTTCCCATTAAACGTTCATAGTTTTTGAGTTCTTGCTCTGGAGATTGCAATAGGCTCTCTCTTGCCTGTTTTACAGCTTTTGTATAACAATCAACGGTGACGCAAAGGGCGGAAAAATCTTCTTCCGCTTGTTTGCGCGTTCGATTTTTGAAGCCAAACGTGCTGGTGCCTGAAAGTTTAGCAATACTTTCAGGATGGGCTGCCATGCGCCATGAGAGCTCCTTTCCTGCAGCAGGATTTTTTTGAATTTCCTGCATTTTTTCTTGCAAAATATTTGAATCGCCATATGCACTTGCGGATAAACGTTGGATTTCCTCTCGATATGTTTGAACCAATGAATGGTGTGGAAGCAATTGAATGATTTCTTCCTCTGAGAGAATTCTTGTTGCCCTTTTTTGAGAAACTTGTGAAGTAACTGTTGAGTGTGTCGTTTCAAGTTGTTTCTGCCTTTTGGTAGAGTTGCCTCTTGTTAGAAGCGTTGTTGGATTTGTTGATGCATGTACAGTTTCTTCTTTTAAAAGAGATTGTCTTTCTTCATCTTTTTCCGGTATGGATGACAGCCTTTTGCTTTGTGAAAGCGTTTCTTTAGGGAGGGAGTCTCCGCCTGATACTTCTGCTGCTGCTTTTTCATAGAGCTCTATAAGTTCTTGTATTGAAGGAGATGGAAAAGGGTGAGGGTGATCTTTTTTCATGCATGTTTCCTTTCAAGAATTGTTTTAGAAAACTTCTTTGGTACACACTCTCGCCCTTTATGCTTTTATGGTTTTTATAAGAAGATATTAAAATTGAGTGGTCTCCAAAGATCTACGCTATTTATGATCATCGTAATGGAGCTTTGTGTCTTTTATACAGTTTTTTTATGAAATTTTATCAGTAAGTTATAGTCAATTACTGAATCCATTTTTAGGACTCTTTTTTGTAACATCTTAAAACAATTTTTGGCGCAACCGTAACGAAACGATTTGCGCCAAGAAACTCACTGAAAAAGAGATTAAACGAAAAATAACAACTATCGTCTTTATACTTATATCCCCTTACATGGCATAAGCCATACCGTGTCTTTGTCGTTGTGGGCTGTGCCCTGGATTCTCCTGGTTTTGCGCTCTTGTGTGATGATGACGATGATGGTGTCTCTCAACTTGCTGAGAGTTTTCTTGATGGTGTCTTTGCTCTGCTTGAGGGGTTTGCAAAAGCCTCTCCTTTGCTTCTGTTACAGCCTTTGTATAACCATCAAGAGCATCAACGAGCGGTTTAAAGCCGTCTTCAGCTGCTTTGCGTGTTTGACTTTTTAAGCCAAGTGCGGAGCGGCCAGCAAGTTTATGTATAGATTCAGGATTTTCAGCAAGTTGATTTGAAAGCTCTTTTCCTTTACGGGGATCTGTAAGTATTCCTTGCAAGTGTTGCTGGAAAAGGTTGTCGTTACCATAAACAACATTACCCCAATGCACGACCTCTTCTGCATATGCTTGGACATGTGGGTTTTTTAAAAGTATAACAGTTATTTGCTCAGCTTTGAGGGAAGATGAAGGCCTTCCTCTTTGTTGAGGAGCAACCTCTGTATAGTCTGTTTCAGAATCTTTCTGCCTTTGATGATGGTGTTTACCTTTTGAAGGAGAAATACTGCTCATGGATGCGTATGCAACCTCAGCTTCGCGTTTTGGGGGAGCAACCTCTGTATAGTCTGTTTCAGAATCTTCTCTTCTTTGATGATGGTGTCTACCTCTTGAAGGAGAAATACTGCTAACTGATGCGTATAGAACTTCTTCTGCTTTGGTTGGTCCGCGCTGGTTTCCTCTGTTTGGTTTATTAACTGTTGCATAGAGGGATTCTGGATTTGCAGAAGGGTGTGGATGATGTTTTTTCATGCATGTTTCCTTTCAATATTTTTAGAAAACCTCTTTGGTACATTCCCCACTTTCAGTTTTGATAACTTTTGTACAAAGGAAGATATCCAACTGAATGACCTCCAAAGATTTCGCGCTATTCAGGATCAGTGTGACGGACCTTTGTGTCTTTTATACAGTTTTTTTATGAAATTTTATCAATAAATTATGATAAATTACGGATCCACTTTTAGAACTATTTTTTGTAATATTTTAAAACAACTCTTGGCGCAATCGTAATGAAACGATTTGCGCCAAGAAATTCAATGAAAAATAAAAATTTATGTACTTTTATGGGGACTCACTTACATGGCAAAAGCCATTCCTTTTTCGGCATGTCTTTGTCGTTGTGGACTGTGCTCTGGACTATTTTGTTCTTGTCCTCTTGTGTGATGATGACGATGATGGTGGTGATGTCTGTGTTCTGGGTCTCTTTCTGGACCTTCGTGTTTTTGACCTCTTTCATGTTCATGTGTAAATTGTTTATGAAGCTTTTGTGTGTTATGTATATGTCTCTCAAGAGCTGAGCAAAGGTGGGTAAACTCCTCTTCAGCTTCTCTGCGGCTTGGAGATTTTACACCAAGTATTTTGTGACCTGCAAGCTTACCAGCGCTTTGAGGATTTTCTGCAAGGTCCCATAAGATTTGTTCTGCATTTTGAGGATCATCAAGGATCTTCGCAAGTGGTCCATTCAAAGCATGCTCGTTACCGTAAACAACTCTGCATCGCTCTTGGATTTCTCTTACACCATATTGAAAGTTTGTATTTTGTAAAAGCTTTGTTGTAACAACATCTTTTGGGGTTCTGGGAGGGGAGATTTTGCCTGAGCCAACGCCTTGATATATGGGATTTTCTAGTTGTTCAGACTCTTGCCCGCCTTCAGCTCCCATGCCAACCGTTGCATAGACAGATTCGAGTGATTTTTGGGGAGAGAGACTACCACTTTCAACAACTTCAAGCTCTGCATAGAGATGTTCTGGTTCATAGGAAGAATGTCTACCCTGTGCACTTCCACCAACTGTGTCGTAGGGGGATGTTTGCCAACCTTTTGCCTCCAGATCGGTTACTGCATAGGGATCTACGAGTTTGTCGGTACGTCGCCCATCACTTGATCTTCCACCAAGTCTGTCATAGGGATTTCCCAGTGGTTTTTGGGGAGCATAGATTGTTTCTTCTGGTTGTTGAAGTGTATATTGTTGTGGGTTGCGCTGTTCTTTGGGTGGTTTATTAACCTTTGCGTAGAGGTCTTCTACATTAGGAGCTCCTAGGTTTTGTTGTTCAAGTGGCTTTTTGGGAGCATAGACCGTTTCTGGTGGTTGTTGGAGTGTATATTGTTGTGGGTTGCGCTGTTCTTTGGGTGGTTTATTAACCTTTGCATAGAGGTCTTCTACACCAGGAGCTCCTAGGTTTTGTTGTTCAAGTGGCTTTTTGGGAGCATAGACCGTTTCTGGTGGTTGTTGAAGTGTATATTGAGGTGAGGTGCGCTGTTCTTTGGGACGTTTATTAACCTTTGCGTAGAGGTCTTCTACATTAGGAGCTCCTAGGTTTCGTTGGTCAACTTGTTGACTTGGTCCCTCTACATTGGTAGAAGCGGTTGGGTGACTTTTTTTCATGGCTGTTTCCTTTCAATATTTTTAGAAAACCTCTTTGGTTTTGGCGCATTCCCCACTTTTTGATAACTTCAAGACACAAGGAAGATATCGAATTGAATGACCTCCAAAGATTTCGCGCTATTCATATTGATATATAGTGGACATTTATGTCTTTCATACAGTTTTTTTTATGAAATATTATCAATAAGTTATAGTAAATTACAGAATTCATTTTTAGGACTATTTTTTGTAACATTTTAAAACAATTGGTTAAGTGCAATGGAGGCAAAATGATTTGCGCCAAGAGTTAGTTGGAAGGCAAAAGTTCATGCGTTTTTAGCCGGTAAGAGCAAGTAATGAAGAGCGATCAACTTTTAAGGTTGGAGCTTGATATTGTGCTTCTTTGGTGTTCCTTGCAGTATTCACAATTTCTTTTGCTTTGCTTTCCGATGTCCCAAGGAGGCAAGCTAGTCTGGTATAATCTTTTGCTTGTATGGCTTTACGATCGTCTGAGGATAGGCGATTGTGTAGTTGGCGCGAAAAGTAATGGAGTTCTTGTCGCAGTGAATGAGAATGCAATAAAGCTTCTCTTTGTTGTTCTCTTGGTAAGGCAAACAGATTTTGTAAATTTTTTCCAGGTGTTTTGACAGTGTGGCTCAGGCGTTTTTGTTCTCTTTGATGTTGCTCTAAAACTTCTTCTTTTGTTTGTTGTGTTATTGTGGCATAATTTTTAAGAGCTTGGCTGAGTTGTGGAGCAGTTTGTTCTGCCTGTCTACGATTTGAACTTTTCATGCCAAGTATTTTTCTTCCTGCAAGTTTAGAAACTGATTGAGGGTTTTGTAAAATCTCATCGGCAAACTGATTTCCTAAGCCTGGATCTGCCGTTAAGATATCCATTTTCGTCTTTAAGGTGTGGGCTTTACCGTAAACAATCTTTGATAAGTTTTCGATTTCTTTTCGGCATGCTTCAACATAAGGATCATTTGAAATTCTTGTGAATAACTCTTCATGTGTGAGAGGTGCTAATGTCTCTTTTGGAATCAGTGTTTCTTTTAAGTTTTGAACGTTGGTTTTTTGAAAGCAGAGGCGAGCCCCGTTTTGTAATGTTTTGACGCGTTCTGGGGGGAGATCATCTTTGTGGCCGACGACGAAAGCACCTTCTACTTCCATGACAAAACCTTCTGCTGAAAAACCTCTAAAGATGCCATCATAGGGGATCCCTTCTTTTGCGGCAACAACAATACGATTGTTAATTTCATCCAGTCCAGCATTTCTCATTTGGGAGATGAATCCTTTTAAAACAAGGGATTTTTGCGGATGCGTGATATCTTCAAAAAGATCTTTCATCGGTTGGGGATTGCTATATTGCATGGCTTCAATACAAGCTGCTGTCATGCGTCCTTTTGTGATGAAAGAAAAGTCAATGGTATGTCCTGCTGCTTGTCCAAGTTTTTCCATAAACATTCGATTGACGCGCCCATTCCCTTTTCTAAAAGGATGTGCGTGCTCGAGTGCCATAAAAACTTCAGCGGCACTTTCAGCAAATTCTTGGCGCGATAAACCTTTTAAATTGTTCTTCTCATTAAGTGTTTTTTCGAGTTGTTTTAGTTCTTTTTGAATCTGCGGTCCGATAGCAAAAGGAACTTCATAACCTTTGGGACGCATCGCCGGCATATGGGCAGAGGTGCCGTCTTCAAATGTAAAGGATGTATCGCGGGTTTTTCCAGCCCATTCAAAAGTTTTGTGGAAGAGGCTCCAGTGAATTAATTTTAAATAAGTGGAATCAAATTTTTGTGGAAGGGGTTCGTGGCGAAAATTGACGGCTTCTCTGGCGGTATCATGGGCACAGCGTTCATACAGTTTTTTGGGGTCTTTTATGCCATATTTATTTTTGAGTGTTAGGGTACCTTTATATAGATAATTTTGCTCTAACATATAATCTCTCCTAGGTAGGGTGGTGGTTGATAAGCGTCTTAAACGCTGCATGTGAAAAATTCCCCTTCGCGTATTCTTTTGAGATTTTTGGTGTTATGAGAGGAAGCGCTTTTTCCTCAAGTGTATGGATAGTTGTATCAATCGTTTTGTGATACTTTTGAAAGTTTTTTGGTGTTTCTTTTTGTTTATTATCCTGTTGTGCTGTAAAATACTGGTATTGAAGGTGCTGGTATGAATCCCATGAGTGGTCAGAAAATGGATTATCTACAAGTTGACTCTGGAAAAAACTCCATTCTTTGAGGTGTAAGGAAGAGGTCAAAAAGAAAAACGTTGCTTAAAATTGTTGGTTTTTTTCTTTTGATAAAGTTATTTGTAAGAGCGCTTTGATGAAGATCGTGGATATGGCGGGTGCAATCGCTCTTGGTTTGCGGATGGAGTTGGTACTTTTCATACACAGTACTTAGATTAGTGAATCTATGGGCAAAAGCAGTCATCAAGAATCTTTCTCCATTATGTTTTTCTTATTGCTCCATACGAACATCTTGCCATATGAACGTCTCGTTTGCGCATGTTTAAAACAAATTGTTTTTTATTTTGATTGTTGCTCTTATCGTATTGTGCTTCTTTAAGATCCATAAGAGAGGAATCCCTTTCTTTGGTTGGGGAGAAAGGCCTTTTTTCAGCGCTTTATCATTAAAGTAGAACACTTTATGATATCGTAAAGGGGGAAAAGCTTGTATAAGGATGATTTATTCATTTTGATGTATATCTAAAATGTTTTTTTTGGAAAAGTCGATGTTCTTGAATGTAGGTGTCTTGAGAGTTCTTATCTCAAAGATTAAATTTTGGGTTGTTTGTAGGGGACAAATTATACACAAAAAGCTTTGGAGGAATGTATTTGCAGACTTTCCTCAGTGGAGATGTTGGTTTAGTTATAGGTGATTTGATGAGGGGATTGGTGTTTTTTATAAAGACGATGGGCGCTGGTAAAATGATACACAAAATACAAAAAGGAAAAAACACGGATTTTTTTTTATCATGTTTTCCCTATGT
The DNA here is from genome assembly GCF_042194015.1 of Bartonella sp. MU37NMGALS. NCBI lineage: Bacteria > Pseudomonadati > Pseudomonadota > Alphaproteobacteria > Hyphomicrobiales > Bartonellaceae > Bartonella > Bartonella sp. MU37NMGALS. The sequence continues at coordinate 31,336 of NZ_JBHIML010000010.1, read as the reverse complement.
GTGTGAGGAAGCGGGTAAAAACTTTTTGTTAACGGGCTTTTAAAAAACAGAAATGTATATTGTTTTTGTTCTTTTCATAGTCAAGATCTCATAAGAGGAGGTTAGTTTTTCTTTTGTGGGGCAAAGCGGTTTTTTGCAGCTGCGGCTAACATTTCTTTTCTTCTGAAATAGATAGCGCGACCACATCGCAAAGGAGGTTGTCCTTGCATAAGGATAATTTGTTCGTCTTGACGCATTTCTTGAATAACTTCATGGGGTAAAATCAGAGCTCTTTGTTGGTAATTGACGTTGTATGAACCCTTTCCTAAAGATAAGCCTCTTGATTTGCTTGTTCCGGTTACTTCAACGGTCATTTGTCCACAGCGTTCTGAAATGTCTTTGGCAGTTTGGAAGTCTTTAATGGCAGCATAGCTGACAAAGGAGCAGCTTTCAAACCATGAACGTGCTCCAGCTTCTCCAAAGTGATTGACCAACTGACCAGAAGATTGATAAAAAAGCATTAAGGATGTACCGTATTTACGTCCACGATCGCGCGCTTCTTCTAAAATATTCATATAGCCTAGAAGATCAACTTCATCTAAGACAAATAAAACACGCTTTTTATAGTTACCGTCTGCTGTAACCATGGCATTGAGAAAGGCGCCAATAATCACGCGTCCAATAGCTGGATAACTGTTTAAAATGCTTGCGGGGAGATTGAGAAAAACATCTGTATTGCCATTTGTAATATCTGAGGAAAAAAAATCATCTCCGCAGACAAGATCTGCGTAATTGGACAAAGAAAGCCATTGAGTGTCTTTTGATGCGGTTGTATAGACTCCTGAAAAGGTTTGCTCTGCCATTTCTGTAAAAATGCCAACCATTTCGCGAATAAAAGGAGAAGGTGTTGTTTCTTGAATCATACGTAGTTGATTGACAACGGCTGTTTCTGATTGAGAGAGAATTCCACGCAATGTTTTTAAATTGCGCTCGTTGTCTTTATATTCATCAGAAAATATAACATGAGCAAGAAGAGCTGTTAAAAGGTTATGAGCTTGTGTCGAGAAATATTCCGCTGAAGAATTGTCTGATTTTTTATCTGTAAGAAGCAACTTAGAAAAGCTTACAATATTTGCTTCGCGTTGTGTTCGTGGTACGCTGTCGTCTAAAAGCCAATCGATGACATTAAAATTTTTTGTTAAAAATGAATTGGGATCGAGAACAATGACATTTCTATTCCCCATCTTTTGACGCGCAAATTTGACCATTGGGGCAACTTCTGTTGAAGGATCAAGACAAATAATAGACCCTGGATAGGTTAAGCACGTAGGAACTACTGTACTTGTGGTTTTATAGCCACCAGAACCAGCAAAAAAGATCATATGAGTTGAGCCAAAATCAAGATTAAAGGTTAGCAAAGGGGCCGTCCCACCCTTTCCCCATGTTGTTTTATTGCCAGGTGCAAAGGGAATTTTGCACACATTATCTTGATCAACACGGTATCTTTCACCCACAACAATTTGCCCATTGGCAGGAAAAATTTTCGCTGCCTCTCTTAAATTCATCCACGCGGATTCACCAAACACACCTTTTTTTGCTCGCCTGACCTTATTTTTAGGTGGAGAGGTTGTTATCAATTGAATAACGGAAAAAAAAACACCAATGATGATGCCAAAGACAACCATGGGGTCCATGAATTGAAGCGCATAGTTCCACGTTATTCCTTGTTGTCCAACATAGGGACTTAAACGTTTTATTTCTCCACCAATATAATAAAGAGCTGCGGTTCCAAAAAAGATAAGGGAAACGAAAGTAATTCCTTTACGTAAGTGCAGCTTTTGCGAGAGACTATAAAACAATGACACAGCAGCTGTTAGTGCTAAGACTAGTAAAGGTTCTGAACGAAGTGTCCAATAAATTTGATTGCTCTTTAGTCCATTTGTTATAAACAACAAAAAATGAGGAACAAAGAATATCGTTAAAGCACCTAAAGCGATTGGTGTTAAAATGAGTACCATTTGTGTCTTGGTATATTTCATTGTATTTACTTTCAATTCTATCAGACGATGCTGCGAAAAGCTCTTTTTTCAGGTGTGTGATATTAAACTCTCTCTTTTTTGAAAAAGCGCAGATGACGCCAAACAGTTCTCGTTTATGAGCCCTTCTTATAAAGGAGGAAGCTTTTATCCATTCTTAGCAAGCCATAGCAAATGCTTTGGAACGATGCATTGTGCATACTTGTGTTTGCTGATGTAGCTCTTTGGCTTGCTTAACGGTTTGTGTAATTTGTTTGGCTTTATTTTCTGATACACCAATGCTTTGAGCCAGTGTTTCATACTCATTATTTTTGACAGCTTTATGTTCAGTTAGTGAGAGACGGCTATTGATGTTTTTTACAAAGTCGGTAAGCTCTTTTTGAAGTAAAGGATTTTTTGCTAAAGCTTCTTGCTGTAATTCTTTTGGCAAGGTGAAGAGCTCTTGTAAGCTTTTGCTTGGCATTTTTACTATTTTTGCACGACGACTTTGTTCTGTTGCATGTTCTTGAGTAATTTCCTTCTCCGCATGTTTTACAGCATGGGCGAAATTTGCAACGGTAGTACAGAGCATCTCAAGATGATTTTTAGCGTTTGCACGTGCTTGATTTTGTAGTCCACATAAACTGAAACCTGCAAGATGAGAAACAGAGTGCGGTGCTCTTTCAATCTGGTTGGCGAGCTGTTGGCCTAAGCTTGGATTTTTGATGATCTCTAGCATCTGTTTATCTAATGTTTTTTCTTTACCATAAACAATTTTTGCCAATTTCTGGACCTGTTTTAAGCTTGCGTGGACGCAAGAATCTTCTGCAACCATTTCGGCTTTTTTATTTTCTGTCAAAGGAGCTAATCTTTCTTCTGGAATGAGAATGCTTTCAAGCTCTTTTGTTTTTGGAACTGTAAAGGTAAATTTGTCACCGGGTTTTAATGTTTTGAGTTGTTCTGGTGTGAGATGCTCTTTATTGCCGATGATGTAAGCCCCTTTCACATTGAATGCAAAGCTATCATAACCAGCACCTCTATACATTCCTGTGTAGGTTTCACCTTCTTTTGCAACCATAACGGGACGATCATTAACATTGCGCCCAAGTTCTTTCATGTTGTTCATGAATTCCTTTAAAAGAAGTATTTTATTGGGATTAGAGATATCCTCAAATAGATGTTGCATTGGTTCTAGATCACCATTTTCTGCTACAGCAACACTGGCGAGCATCATGCGTTCTTTTGTAACAAGTGAAAAATCAAGCTGATGGCCTGCTGCTTGAGCGAGCTTTTCAAAAAAGACCCGTTGTGTACGTCCGTTGCCTTCTCTAAAAGGATGGAGCTGGTTAAGGAAGTTAAATAAACTTATTGCTTCAGAGTTAAATTTCTCACGCGTTAAGCCTTGCAAATTATCTTTTTCGGCAAGTGTTTGATCTAATTTTTGTAAACCTTCAGGGATTTCATCACCGAGTGCAAAAGGATTTTCCCATCCTGTTCTTTTCATTTCGGGCATAGCGGCTGTGGTACCATCTTCAAATGTAAAGGGAAGATGGCGAAGATGACCAGCCCATTCAAAGGTATTTTTAAATAACTGATAATGAATAGAGCATAGATAGGAGGTATCAAATTTTTCTGGTAGGGGGGCTGCACGCAGATTAACCATCGCTTTTGCTGTATCATGCGAGCATTTCTCCAGAAAGGATTTAAAGTTTTTTATTCCATATTTATTTTTGAGTGTTGTGGTGTTCGGGTAGACATAATGATGAGGAGAAACTGTCTGTATATTTTTTGTTTTTTCTTTTGCTTTCGGCATCGTAGCTTCCTTATAATGTTACGTTGTCCATGAGAGTATTAAATTCCTCGAGTGAAATATTCCCCCTTGCATATTCTTCTAAAATTTTTAGCGTTTTGGAATGTAGCGCTATTCCCTCTATTGCATGGGTGCTGATGGCTGCTTCAACCGCTTCACGGCGTTGTTTTAATTCTTCTACTGTCATAGGTAAAAGGTTTTCGCTGTTTTCTGTTGCTTTGGTTTTCATGCATTTTTCCTTTTATGTGCAATCGTTGCTTTAAAAGAGCCTTTAGCAACCGATGTGATCTTCTTTTAGTCTCCTCCAAAGATGTTTCGTTGTTTGAAGGGATCATAATAAATTTCTGTGACCTTAAACTTTCCTTCAACCCGTTTGCATTGGATGATGATATCAATCATTGAAATCAACAGTCCTCGAATATCATCACGCTCTAAATCACCTCCTCCGTCACTTTCTTTGACCAAAAGGGTCATTTGCTCAAAGGCAGCAAGGGCTGTTGAGGCATGAACCGTTGTAATGGAACCTGGATGACCTGAATTGACATTGCGGATATAATAAAAGGCTGTACCATCTCGAAGTTCTTGCAAAAGAATACGATCAGGACGCATCCGTAAAGATGATTCAAGCAACTCTTTGGGACCAACAGAGGCTAAGCCTTGTCCATCTTTTGAATAGAACATCGAGACATGATTAGGGTGCGGTATCACCAATTCTTGTGTATCTTCAATGGTAATAATACGCTCTTCTTGAGGAATTTTGGCGATTAATGCTTTTGATAATGTTGTTTTACCCGAACCAGTTTTTCCTGCAATTAAAATATTTTTCTGGCATTTTACAGCTTGATTTAAAAAGGAGACAAAGTCTTTATTGCAGTAGGCATGAGCTAAGTTATGCTCGATGATTTTGAGTTCGTTAAAACGAGAAAGATAATCATTCAATGGCGTGAAAGATATCTGTTCACACAGTGAAAACAGACCTTTATTCGCGAGCTCTTCGAGAGAAAAACTCTGCGATGATGGTTTGCGAATTGTCATACTAATCGTGTTTTTTTCGACAGCCGGCGGAATAACAACTTGAATGCGCTCATTACCTGGCAGAGTAGCCGATAATATTGGATTCTTGTCTGATATGTTTTGCTTGGAATAGGATGCGACAACTTTCGCAATCCCCATAAGCTCATTAAAAGAGAGAGCCGGTGCTTCTATTGTTTTCCATCCATCAATACCTTCCGTCATTACTTGATAGGGACGATTGATAACAATTTCAAAAAGACTTTCATCTTTCAAAAAAGCACGGATGGGTTCAAGTTTTGTGAGAACAATCGCGATGGTTTCATCGCTCATGGTATGTAAGTTTGAGTTCATTTTAAAGGTATCACAGAATTTTTGTAAAAGTTTCTTGAAACAGCTCGATTGGTAATCTGTTTTTTATTTTCGATGACTTTCAATTTATAGACGCTGGAAAAATCCAAATCGCGGGCAACAAAGATATTCACCATTTCCCCTTGGTTTTTGGATAATGTTGGAGGAATATTGGCGTAATTTTCTACGAGAATGTTTGCGATGTTTTGTCCTGAAGAGATTGTTTCAGTTTCTTCTTTTTCCTGTTTTTTTGATAAACGTTTATTGGCATAGTTTGTCGCATCTTTTATCAGGGAGACAAGAAGCGCAGATCCAATCCTCTCGAGCCAATGGTTATCAATATCTCCATCTATACCAGAACGCCCTAAACTGTCTGTTGCAGGTGAAGCTAAGGATATAATGATACCATTAGGGGTTTTTGCTCTATTCCATAGCACAAAGAGACGTGTTTGGCCTTTTTTCAAGCCGGCGCGATATTCACCAACAATTTGGGTACCTTTATCAAGAAGGACAACACGACCATTGTCTGATAAGATATCTCTGGAGACGATACAACTGGCAAAACCTTGTTGATCACTGTTGATGGCTGTTTCTAAAATACAAGGGATAGAAGTTCCCATCGCGATGATGTAGTTTCGATTGCCAAGGGTTGAAGCACGAATACCTTCAAGCACTGTGGGTTTGAGAAGATGATTAAAACGTTGTGTCGTTTCATCAGGTTTACTTTCAAGTTGGTGAGGCAATACACCATTATTTGTTTGTGAATCTATTTTGCCTTGTTGTGTATTTGCATAAGCTAATACAGGAGCACGTTGTGCTGCTTCCAGAAGTGAGTCATCAGAATTTAATTGATTGATGTTTGGTGTTGGTAGCTCGACTTTTGGCAATAGAGCGTTATTTCGTTGAGGCTGTTCAAGGGGGGAGGGGGTAGGCTTTGCAGGGCGAAAAAGCTCTGTTTGTTTTATAACTTTTCCTTCTTTTGAAGATTCAATTGGTTGTTTTTTTTCTGTAACAAGTGTTGAATAGGCTAAATAAAGACAGACACTGAAAAGAATAATAAGAGCAATAGCTTTCCCTACATTGTTCTGTTGACTTTTTCCTTGAGCATTTTTTATTGTATCGCGATCATTGATGCTTTTTTCATCCACGGCGTTATTCATGGCTGCTTCCTAGGTTCACTTTACGTTGTACAGATGGTGATGTCGTACCTGTTTCAGGGTTAATTCCTTCTGGTACGAACCTTTTATTAAAGATGCACAATACTTCATTCCCACGCCGTAGCGTGAATTGTGCAGCTGTTGCATGAACAATAACTTTGTTGCCTTTAATCGATTTGGGAATAAGCGCTTCTTGCCCATCAGGCGATACAATGTAAATGGCAGGGATTTCAATGTTGCCTAAAAAGGTAAAGGTTGTTGTTTTTCCATTGTCATAGACAGACGCAGGTTCAATGAGGGATGAGCCTTGGGCTTCATAAGCCCAATTGCGTGGTCCAAAATCTTCATGGATATTTAAAACATCATTGACAAAGTTTTCTTCACGTTGTTTTGCTTTTTCTGCTTCGGCTAATTTCTTACGTAAGGCTTCATCTTCTGGATAACGAAACTTTACCAAGAAATACGTCTCATTGCCGGCTGAAACATCGCCTTCACGGACTTGCAGCTCGAATTGATAAGAGCGTTGTGTACCATCTTGGCGGCTTGTGACAATTTGTAAATTGGTCACAGGTTGGACTTCACGCGGCTTGAGAAAAACAAAGTGACCAGCCGGCGCAACTTGCCAAGCAACGGAATTTCCAATTCCTACATAGGTTACTTCTTCATCGTCGGCAAATTCTAGCTGAACTGAAGAGCGAATGGAGCCAATGATTTGCACAACATTGTAAGGGTCATAATTGACAAATCTGATGCGGTTATCTTTACGTGCACTGACAGGCGCTGTTTCCGCAAATGAGAGGACTGTGTGAAAGCTGAGAGTAATCGTAAAAATTAAAAAGATTGTTTGTAAAAGTCTGATCATTTTATCACCTCTGGATCAGATCTATATTCCGATACTTGAAAACCAAGTGGGTTGATGAGACGGTCAGATGTTGAAATGTGTGCGTTCACGTAGGAAAAATTTAAGATTGAAATCCAATGGGAAATATTTTCTTTTTCATTAAAGTCTCTGACCGTTTTATAGTAACGAACTTGGATAAGATCTTTGCTTATAAAAGAGATTGATTTGATTGTGACGGTAGCAATCATGTTATGATAAATATTTTGCGGACTTTCTGGATTATTGCCCGCGTACCATTTTGCAAAACGGTTTTGTTCTTTTGGAGAAGATAAAAGAGAAACTAAGCGAAAATTGTTTTCTGCTTCGGATGCTTGAAAACCTTCACGGGCACGAACATATTGGCTGGCAAAATAACGCGTTATCGCTTCATCATAGTCGTTAGGGGATTCTTTGAGGGCGCTTACAGTATCAATAATGCCTGTTGAGTTATCAACGCGGATAACAAAAGGCTCTACCGTTTTCAAAGGCGTCAAAGCTGCGACAGCTAAAGCCAGCGCAATCGTCATCAATCCAAAAAGCACTGTTAAAGCCATGGAAATTTTCATTCGCACGCGCATGCTATGCATGCGATCAATGTCAAATGAGCGGGCTTCTTTTATATATTCTTCAAGGGCATCACTTTTCACGCGTAACCTCCACAGTTTTATCAGATCGTGCTTCATGAATAACCGGCTTTAATAAAGCTGAATTGGCTGTTGCTTTTTCACTTTCCAAAGTATTGAGAATGATAGGAGTTGTAACAGTCTTTACGCTCTTTTCTGGGTGGACAACGTTTTGATTGTCCCAATTCCACTTATCTTTATTTAAAGCACGTGTATGTTTGCCATTACAGCGTGGTGGTTTTTTGGGGCCACTCAAAGAGGCGCAACCAGTAAGAGCGATTGTTAGGACCATAACAAAAGTTATTTTTCGTTTCATTTTTTGAACTCACAAATATCTTGGAATACAATGCATGAGAGCCTTTATTTTGGACACTTTTACAAGTCTATGTGATGCAAGACTTTGATTGGTTTTGTTGTAAGACCCGAGATGTTAGGTCTTATCTGGAACAGGACCATGGCGCGTGCGCCAAAGGGCGCACGCAAGGCTAAAACAAAAGTGCTTATTCTTTTAAAGAGGTGCTTTATCTTAAAACCGACCACGACCACCTCCAGATCTTCCTGCTTTTGCTGCCGCGCCTGCCGCACCTTTAGAAGCGTTACCGGCAGCACCTGAGATTTGTAAAGCGGCATTTTTTACTGTATTCGCACTCGTTCTTGCACCATTGGCAAGCATTGTGAAAACCTGTCCTCCTGAAGAGACACCAGTGTTAAAGTATGGTCCGCCAGAGGCCAGCGCTGTTGCAATACCGGGAAGCGCACGGAAGATAATAACCCCTATGATCGAAATGACGAGGACAGGGGGGAAAAGAACATAGATTGATTCATATGAAACTTTGAGAACCTGTAGGATAACTTGACATATAATTGTTCCAAGCATGATCACGAGAACCTGTAAAATGGTAAAATTGATCAAAGTTGTAATCCATGCATCGGTGTATTTTCGCGTTGCATTAAACAAATATAAACTAATGAATAGAGGACCAAGACCTATAATCATTACGAGTGCAACTTGTGCAAACATTTGCACAATAAAACCACCTATACAAAAAAGAATAACGGCTAAAAGCATGATAGAACCAAGAAGCCCCACAACGATCTTTTCAAAAAACCAAGCGTTGTATAAAACTTCTTGATAGCGAGTATTTGCCTTTAACAAAATATAATCAAAAACATTGGAGCTTGCAGGATTGCTGTTAAGCGCATTTCCAATAGCATTGGATAAATCTTTGAAGAAAATATCCTTGACATAAGTATTAAATGTATCCGCATTCGTTGCCATTGTTGTCACAACAACGATTTTAACAACATTATTGAGAAGACTATGCATGGAAAGCGCAACGCGACCTGTCATAACATTATAGCCATAAAGAAAGATAAAAATGATTGCGGCGAGATTTAAGGGCGCTGAAATAGCAGAAGATAACCCTCTCACCGTTGTGTCCATCACATTATCGAGAGGGGTTAAAATATACCCAGAAATGCTTTCAAATGGAGAAAAACTAAAGTCTGACATTTGTACTCGTACTTTCAAGTTTTTCTTTTAATTGTTTTTCTTTTTCTTTTAATTGTGCCTCAAGGTATTTATGTTTTTGTTGTTCCTTTTCTTCACGCATTTCGTCTTTTGTTTTCGTATCTCTTGCTTGAATCATATCAAGAGACTGAAGTTTTAGAGAAGCCACTTGAAGATCGGCTTGAAGAAGAGAAAGTTTTACTTGAAGCTCTTGTTGAAGAGCTTGAAGCTTCTGCAATTCTTCAAGGCTAGGTTTTTTTACAGCTTCTGTTGTTGTTATATCTGTTTGTGACTTAAGTTGTTCAAGTTGATGACTTATTGCTTTAATTTTTTTTGCAGTTTCAGTTGCAGTTTTATATACGCTTTCAGCTGTTTCTGATTTTGCAGCATCTAATTTTTGTGTATTCTCGAGTGCTTGTTTATAATATTCATCCGCATCGGGTGTCGTTTGTGATATTGCATGAGAAATAAAAGAAAAAGATAACAGTGTAACTAAGCCATATTTTTTCATTGATTTTTTCTCCTTTGATAAAATATGGGCAGCCATTTGTCAGGGTCTGCTCCATATTCGTTGATAATTTCATTCATGAGTTCAATGTTTTTTGTTGTGCCGCTTAAAACGGCGATCTCATCATTCATTCCACGTAAGTTAAGTTCTGCAACGACGGAACTTTGTCCTTGTTTGACGAGAAAACGGCGAGATTCTCTGCTTAATTCTGACTGTATCAGTTCAAATTCACGCTCAGTAAGTTTGAAAGCTTCGACATAATCATTGTAATTTGCTTTTTGATTTGGAAAAAATATTTGGGTGGGGCATTGCTCAATAATTGTGTGCGCGATTGTTGAGTTCAAAGCATCTTTAGGGCTTTGTGTTGCAAAGAGCATCATGCCATTTTGTTTACGAATTGTTTTTAACCGATCTTGCGCAAAAGCTTTGAATGAATCATCTTCCAAAGCTTTCCAGAATTCATCAACGACAATAATGATGCGCCGCCCATCAATCAAATCAAGAATGCGGTGAAAGAGATACATCATTAAGGGGCGCCGAATTTCTTCATTGTCTAAGAAATCGGTCATGTCATATCCAATGAACTGTGCGTTTAAATTGAGATCATCTTGATCATTATCAAAAACCCACCCTAAATCATTGCCCCTAATCCAGCGTTGTAGTCGTATGGCGATACCTTCTTTTGATGTGTTGTCAAAAAACAGTTGAAGTGCACCAAGAGAACGTTGTGTTGGGGGTAAGTTTTCTAAAGAATCGATGGCTTTGGCGATATCTTGTCGCTCTTCTTCTGTTACGATTTGCCCTTCAGCGCTTACCAGCTTTAAGATCCAATTACGAAGAAAGATTTTATTTTTTTCAGTGTATTCCATGCCCTTTAAGGGAGAAATCCCTGTGGGCTGCCCATTTTTTAGAGGTTTATATTTCCCTCCTCCAGCTCGTACAAAAATCTCTGCTCCTTGATCTTTATCAAAAAAAACCATAGTTGGATTGTGTTTTTGTAATTGTGCAAGAAGAAAATTAACAATCACTGTTTTACCAGATCCCGATGGGCCACAAACAAACGTATTTCCAAGATCGCCATAATGAAAATTAAAATAGTAAGGTGAACCAGCCTGTGTTTTTAGCAATGCGACAGCAGCCCCCCAAACATTATCGTTCAGTTTGCCAACGGGGAAAGAATGGAAGGGCGATAAAGCGGCAAAGTTTCTGCTGGTAATGGCGCCTGAACGCGCACGATAGCTAAAGTTTCCAGGAAGCTGTGCCCACCATGCTGCTTCCAATCCTAAATCTTCTCTGGCAATTACGGCTCCCCCATTGGTTAAATGGGAACGTGCTTTTGATAAGTTTTCAGACAATATTTTGGGATGATCAGCAAAAACAGCTAAAGAAATGTGATGCTCGCCCAAAACAAAACGGTTTGATTCTAAATCATCTAGCGCTTCATCGAGTGCATCAATTTGTGAACTAGCACGGTCAGCTGCATTGATCATTTGATTTTGCTTGCGGCTCATAATCGCACCGGCGGCCGCCTTACTTTTAAAGACAAAGGATTGTGTTAAAATGAATTCAAATGGTACCGTAAGCAAACCATCAGTCATACCAGGGCGTGTTTTAGAAGGGTATTCTTTCCATCCAAACATGCCAGCAAAGCGTTCATTACTTTCATGGCGAATTTCGATAATTTCTTTCCCAAAAATAACACGATCCGAGTAAATCGTTGAAGCAATAGTTCCAAATGTGAGAGGAATACGCTCACGTCTTCCCCCCACCAGCTGGTGGAGAAATTCACTTTGTTCAGAAAATAAAATACCTTCATGTTCATAGATTGATAGCAGACGGACTTCATACTCTTCTAAACCTTGCATAAGGTCTTGACTTAACTCTTCGAGTTTACGAATAGCTTCCTCATCGGGTTCAGATTGTGTTTTCTTCGCTTTGCTCAAGCGCTGAAAAAATGAAACCAGCTTTTCTGTTTTATCCGCTGCCGGATTCCAAAGCAGTGAAATAAATAGATCATTTCTATACAGTTCTTGCGAAACCATTTTCTTTTTATATTTTTCATCTAATGTTGTTGCAAAAGATGAAAGAAAGTGACCTTCTGGGTATATCGTTTCACGGCGGCGGATGATGTGAGAATATAAAGCAAGCCGTTCGTCTGCGATATTTTTTAAAAGGGTGTTTAATTGGTTGTGTAAAGAATTTAATTGATCAATATCCGCAGTGTCAAAATTTATACCCTCAACAGCCATCACAACCATTAAACAGCGTGAATTTAAAGCAACGACATGTTGGTTGATGTAGCGTATATAGGGAATATATTCTTCAGGCAAAGTTTCCCGTTTCATTATTGACATCTGTTTCACCGGCTTGGCTCCTTCAGCTTAGTTCCTTATAAGTTCGGATAAGGCGCAAGGGGGAGGTCGAACCTCCTCCCCATCGGTTGAGGTTTTTTTGTTTTCCTCGAGTATTGAGCCATGCAAATAATACGCGAAATTGGTTGTGATCATACTTTGTCACTTCTCGCAAAATAAAGTGCATCCCAATCCCAAGACCAAACATGGTAAAATCACTCGTCAAAATAAAAAGAATGGATGTCGCCATGACATTAAGCGCCATCGCTTCCATTGTAACACCAGCAAACATGGCTGGGCGCGTACAGGCAAGGAAAAGAGTATCTTCGTTCATTTATGTTGTGCCCGCTAATTTACCAACGAGAGCAGGGGCACCAAAAACAATAGCAATCCCGAGAACACAGTAAGCTGCTTTGCGTAAGTCAATAAAGCCGTACATCCAACCAATCCCCACAGCAGCAACACATATAATTGCAATAAGCTTTGCCGTTGCACCCGTCATCATTGTGACAATGTTGCCTAAAACACCATCAAGATTTCCCAGACCACCTCCACTAGCAGCAGGAGCAGCATAAGAAAGATCAGATACAAAAACTGCCGTAAAAAGCAGCATGGTCACGATAAAAATGATGTTTTGGAATCTATTATCTGTCATTTTACCTCTCTTTAACAAATAATATTTGTTCATATGTCGACATTCCATTTCCTCTAACAAACTGGAGAATGCTGTCATTTGATAACAGTTTAATCTTCTCGTTTGTTTGTTTTAAAAGCCTTGATAGTGGATCTGTTCACTCTCAAACTCTTTTTCTTAAAGAGACAGAAGTCTTTTCAAACTTGGATTGTGTTACATGAAAATGGCAATTTTAAGTTGTATGTATTGGTAAAGACAATAATATTAAAACAATGCAAGTAAGGAATATTATTCTTTACAAAATGTAGTTAATATGCAACACAGATATTTGGATTTTTTTCTTTAAAAACAATGGGATTAGTGATAAATAATGTGAAAGGATAGAAAAACAATGAATTTTTTGAGCGAGCGTGTTAAGAAATGCTATTTAAATTGATTGTTATTATTTACATTATGGGTTCCATAGTGTGGGGATTAAGCCAGTATAAAGATAAAATAGATTTCAGTATTCTTAAAACATTTGAGATGCAAGATATACAAGATATTCTCAATTTTTATCGAAAAGAAAAAAATCGAGAAGAAGAAAAGTTGGTTAAATCTATCACCAAACAGCAATTAGAAAAAAATGAACCAGTTCTCGATTTGCAGAAGAGTGTTTCATCAAACGATGTTGCAAATAATGCTGTTGTTTTTCATGGTAAGGCCTCTGTTACAAGTGGGGTTACATTTAAATTACTGACGCCTGCTGCACAATCTTGGCGCTCATATATCACCCGTGATATTCATCTTTATGGTGTAGACACGTGCGCACCACGCCAAAAAGCACGATTAAATGATCAAGAATGGCCCTGTGGTGCGGTTACAACGGCTTGGCTTGTCACCAAAACACTTGGGCAGGATTTATCCTGTAAACAGGCTGTGATGCACAATGGTGTTTATTATGCGCAATGTTTTGTTCAAGGGGTTGATTTAGCTGAGGCAGGTCTTACAGAAGGTATGTTGGTCCTCTCAAAAGAGGGAAAAGATCCTATTCCAACTCAGTACTATCATGCGGAAGAAAAAGCACGCAACAACAAGATCGGTCTTTGGTCAAGTGATTTCACTGAACCTTTAAAATGGCGGCGAGATAATGGATCTTACAACCCCTTTGAAAATCCGTGATTGGCTTTAACGAACATATTTACTTAAATTTTTATAGAGAAAACTTTATCAATAAAATTGCACCAGAGCATAGGGCAAAAGACCATAGGGAAAGTTTGAATAAACCGTGAGATTATTTCCGCTTGTGAAGTAAATGGATAATATTTCCATTTTCAAGGGGGGGCTCTCAAAATCGCTCTTCTATTTTTACTTATGTGTTTTATAAAAGCAGGAAAATTTCATTGTTGGTGGCAAAACGTTTTTGAGTATTTGTGTTTGAAGGAGAAAATGAGACGATAAAAAACGCTCAAGAAATGGATTTCTAGAGCAGAGTTGATAAAAGTGAAAAATGAATAGATCCCAAAATGGCGTAACGTTTGATATAACGGATAGAATATTTTACAGTGCCTTAAAAGAATTCCTAGCAAAAGTTTTTTCATCAGAATTTTGTCTTCAGGATTGGATCACGTTTTTTTACTTCTTTAAGAGTGATCAAACTGTTTCATTCCTTGAAAAGCTTTCATAATTATCTGCTTCTAAATTCAGACTTCTAAAAGATGGATTTCAAACAGACTCCACACGAAGAAATCTTCGTAAAAATGATTTGCATTGTTGATTGTTTTCTATATATTACAAGACGTTTTTATTTAAGCATTCGATGGGGGAAACAATAATCAACATACGAATAGGTAAAAAGAGCTCATACTTTTTTGTAATGGCTTTGTAGTCTATTGATCGTGATACTAAGCGTTATAATGCTCATAGGCTTTTTATAGGGTGAGGGGCGCGGTTCCTATCGCAATGTCACTATTTGAAATCAGTTGGAAAAAAACATTAGTGCGTCTTCTGATTTTGTCATTTTTACTCAGTTTGGGCTTTTTTCTTCTCATTATATTTTATGACAAACTCATACGATGGCTGTCGTGAGTTCTTCTTACGTTATTTTACTCAGAGTGCTCACTTTGAAAGCAAGTAAGTGATAGTAAGGCTGTCTTCTCATACAGTATGAAAACTTAACACCCATTTGGGGGATGATGTTAACAGATAAGGTATTTAAAGAGGGTAAAATGAAAAAAATTATTTTATTATGCATGGCTCTATTATTCGCTGTGGGGTGTGAAAAAACTTATAGCGTAGAGGATTTTAAGAAAGATGCAAAATTAAGGGAAGAATGGGGAAAGAAGTGTTTTCTTTCAGGACAAGCTGTTAAGGAATCTAAAAATTGTAAAAATGTTTTACAAGCAGATACTGAAATGTTTTTCTCGCCAAAGCTTAATTCTACAGATCGTGGTCATGCGTTTTAACGGTTATGCATCTCAACAGTAAAGTGTTATATAAAAATTCTAAAATAAAGAAGTTACGTTTCAACGAATAGTTTCTTCTTTAATTTTTATAGCGGAGATTTTTATCATTTTTCATCTTTCAGATGAGCTCCCCAAATCATATTTGCAATCCTATTGTTTGTTTCATCTTTGTTAGATTGAGGATTATGATCATGAGAAAACAGGATAGCATTGTCTTATAGAAACATCTCTTAAGGCAACCAATCCCATTGCACGGTGATGTCCGTGAATGGTATAATGGTAGATTCATTGAGCACCACTATTTTTACGCTTCATAAAGGAGTAAGCCGGCGCATATTTGCTAGCTCGTGGGTGTTGCTACAGACCTTGGCACTTGAGACGGTTCATTAGGGGCATTTTTAATCCTTTCTTAATAGTTTTTTATCCACAGGGGCTCTTTCCGCTTGTAACTTGCAAGAGATATGTTTTTTGTTGATTCAACATGGAGCGGGGCTGAAATGAAAGAATCTTACGCTATTCTGGATTCTCATTTAACATACAAAACACTGAACACACTTTATAAATCAATGTGTTGCCTTATGGTGCAGTTGGTGTAGCATTGAGATTTTAGAGGAAAAATATGCCTTTAAGAATTTATAATAGATAGCAAGTTTTTATAGCAGGTATATTAAATGCAGATCATCTAAAATAAATGGAACGTCCACAGCGAAGAAGGGGCTAATTTTTTAAAATCCGCATGAATGCTTATTCTGTTGTGCTGCAAAAACATCATCGTTTGAGGTGTGGTGTAAGGCATAAAAACTTTATGCATGGGGTGTTTTGACAAGAGAGTGTAGTGAATATTCAAGAGAGGGCTTGCTTATATAATTTTGTGAAAGGAACCATATGAAATGGGAAGCTGAGAAGGAGCTGTTTTTGAGAAGGCGGATTATTCATCAACCGGTTTAAGGAGGGGGGCATCCTTTGAAGGTGTGGGGAGAAAGCCAAGAATAGGGCGTATAGTACCCTATAGCTATGCTTTTAAAGCGTTTTAATTTTGATCACAAATTAAGTTTAAAATCGCTTTCTGTTTGACAGATGTGAGGACTCTAAAACTTTTTAAAAGCAAATATTCCTCTTTGCTCGAGGCGATTTCATCATAATGGTACGGGGTGTTGTCTTTTTTGATGATATCAGTGTAAAAAAAGGCAAGTGGAACATTCAAAATATCGGAAATTTCCTTTAAACGTCCTGCGCTCACGCGATTTAAGCCTTTTTCATATTTCTGGATTTGTTGGAAAGTGACACCTAAATGATACCCTAATGTTTTTTGAGACATTTTTAGCATTTTTCGCCTAAAGCGAATCTTTTTGCCTACAAAAAGATCAATATTAAGATTTGGAGCTTGCACTTTTCCCCCACCGGTTGCGAGCGCCCTCGCATGAGTATTCCGGGAGTTAAAAGTACTGAACTCAAATCAGCATTTTGCTTTTAGTGCTGAGAAGCACTTGGACATAGCAAAATCTC
This sequence comes from Bartonella sp. MU37NMGALS, assembly GCF_042194015.1. Taxonomy (NCBI): domain Bacteria; kingdom Pseudomonadati; phylum Pseudomonadota; class Alphaproteobacteria; order Hyphomicrobiales; family Bartonellaceae; genus Bartonella; species Bartonella sp. MU37NMGALS. Next base: position 14,557 of record NZ_JBHIML010000010.1, on the reverse strand, counting down.
CCGGAATTCCGGGATACCCGCAAAGCGGGGTCAATTCATGTTTGAGTTTTCAGGCTTTTAATCCCTATTGGTCGTTGCGTATGCGACCAAGACACTTTCTGACTCATAAAGTAATTTTAGGAGATTGGCAATAAAAATAGTTTTTCTTGAGACGGATAGATTTTTTTAAATGAGAGGTTGTTTGCCTTTCAAACTTTTAAGGTTTGCTTACTAAACGCATGACATCAGTTATGCATTTTACGAAGGTAAACCTTGGTTTTTAAGCTCAAGGCACCGCTTACGGTGTTGCTCTTAACCAATAACCAAAATGGCTTGTTTTGATGCGTCTGAGATATCATGATGATAGGGGAAAGCTTTTATGAGTAAAGAGCCCTCATGCAAAATAAACTCAAAACATTATAGATCTGATTGTTGTATATTCACACATTTTTTTAAGAAGATATTTCTCAATGTTAGCACCTATTTTACAATGGTGCTTCGTAAAGTGTGTAGTGTAAAAGCCTCTATGAATGGGATAAAAGCTATATTGCTATCTTTACTGAAAAAAAGATGCTCGGACGGCATATACTCTCGGCCAGTTCAAAATATTACGACAGTTTTTGCCTTTGAAGGGAACATAAGAGCTATTTTTTCTCTCTTCACGTGTTTTTATCTGTAGGCTCTCCGCTTATAATGTGCAAGTCAATAGTTTTGATTGATTCAATATAAACAGATTTGAAATGAGAAAATATATTGGGCTTTCTCATGATGCATGTTTTTAAGAGGGGGATACGTTTATTTTCTCAGTGAAGAATTTGAGTATTTTAGATAAAAAACTCTATCAACGTCGTTGTTGTTAGAATTAAAATTTTTATGAGAAAAATGAGCATTGGGGAATGATAAGCTTTTGCTATCAAGCATTTTAGAATTTTGCACAACTTAATGATAACTTAGTTATTTTATCATTTCTTATGATCTCTATAGACGATAAAAAGTTGGGATATGGTTTGAGAAAGCAGATGACACAAGTATTATCTTTCGGTAAGTAATTTTGAAGTAAAAGACAGCTTTAAATGACAAAAGAGATAGGTGCACCATGAATGAAGTTACCCATATTGAGACTATTATAGCGCATTATGATGCTGTTTTTTGTGATGTGTGGGGTGTTGTGCATAACGGTGTACATGCATTTGAACCAGCGTTGAAGGCGTTGTATAAAATCCGACAAATGGGAAAACCTGTCATTTTATTGACCAATTCTCCTCGGCTACGGGAAGATGTTGCTGCTCAATTACAAAGCATGAATGTTCATAGCGACTATTATGATGCCATTATCACTTCAGGGGATGTAACGCGCGATCTTATTCTGACTGCTCCACGTAAAGTTTTTTTCATTGGTTCACAACGTGATTTGGTGCTGTTTGAAGGGTTAGAGTGTAAATTTGTTGAAGAATGGGAGGCTTCTGTTGTCGTCTGTAGTGGTTTTCTTGAAGATTTTGACGAAGAACCCTCTGCTTATGAGGAGATGTTTCGTCGCATGCGGTCGCGGAATTTACCTTTTATTTGTGCGAACCCAGATGTGATTGTCCATTATGGAAATAAAGAATTTTGGTGCGCTGGTGCATTGGCTCGTCTTTATCAACAATTAGGGGGGGAGGTGCGCATTGCTGGAAAACCTCACGCGCCTATTTATGAATGTGCCTTTGAAAAACTTCAAAAAATACGGGGAACAGTAGAAAAAAGTCAAGTTTTAGCTATTGGTGATGGTCTTTTAACGGATATTAAGGGGGCGGCTCATTTTGGTCTTGATGCCCTTTATATTATGGGGGGGATTCATCATTATGATTATACGCAAAATGGTGTGGTTGATAAGCAAGCTTTGCATTCTTTTCTTGAACGTCATGGTTATAAACCACAAGCAATCATGTGGGCACTTCAGTAATGACTAATTTTTTGCGTCTTCAGGGAATTCATATGTTTCCCTCGGCTTGGCGGGAAGCAGTGTTGGCACTTGGAAATTTTGATGGTGTTCATTGCGGACATCTGGTGGTGTTGCAAAAAGCGCTTGATTTCGCGCGGATAAAAAAGAAACCAGCAGTTGTTTTAACCTTTGAACCCCATCCAAGAAGTTTTTTTCAACATTCAGCTCCTGTCTATCGTTTGACAGAGGCAGCTGAAAAAGCTGAAATTTTTAAAACCCTTGGCTTTGACGGTGTGATTGAACAGCCGTTTGATGCACAGTTTGCCGCTCTTTCAGCGGACGAATTTATCAAATCGATTTTAAAGGAAGTTTATGATGTTTCAGTTGTGGTGACAGGGGAGAATTTTCAATTTGGTCATCAGAAAAGTGGAAACGTCCAACTTCTTTGCCAAAGAGGAAAGAAATATGGATTTGAGGTTGTGCAAGTTCCTTGCGTTTCTCGTCCTCAAGATTCACAACAGTTGATTATTTCCTCGAGTTTTATTCGGGAGCTTCTCTCACAAGGGGAAGTGGACAAAGCGGCCCATTTGTTAGGGTATCACTATCGGGTATGCTCAAATATTATTCAAGGCGACAAACTTGGACGTCTTTTGGGGTTTCCTACCGCTAATCAAATGTTGCCTCCCCAAGTTCGCTTGGCTCATGGTGTTTATGCGGTACGTTTGCGTCGTGCTAACGGTGTTTTGTATGATGGTGTTGCAAGCTTTGGTTGTCGTCCAACGGTTGTTAAAGATGGTGCGCCACTTTTGGAAACCTATTTGTTTGACTTTAACGACGACCTTTATGGGGAAAGCTGTACTGTTTCTTTTTTCCAGTTTTTGCGAGGACAAGAAAAATTTGATGGGCTTGAACCTTTGATTACGCAAATGCACCGTGATGAAAAAAAGGCAAAAGAAATTTTAAAGACAGTACAACCATTATCAAAGTTGGATAGGCTGCTTACTTTTAAAAATATGCCCTGAACTTATCTGAAAAAGAGAGAAGAGCCGTAAAAATAGCACTTAAAGTGATTGTAATCACAAAGATATATTCCAAAACATCGTGGAATATATGTTTTTTCCGTCGTTGAGAGGGAGAATCGAATATCTGAATATCTGATTTTGGCATTATCTTTTTCAAAATTCATTTTATGGCTTTTGTTATCATTCAAAAGTCTACTGCTTTTTTCTTTCTGATCCGTTAAAATTCATCATAAAAGATGTAGTAAAGAATAAGCCCCAGCCTATTCGGCAATAATAGACGTGAAGAGGGAGAAAGGCTGTTTTTTAAATTTCTTGCGATTTTAAGCTTATAGTTTGATAAAATTTAATCGATGACTCTTTTATAATGATATTGGGTTTATCTAAAACCTTACGTATGTGATGTTTGATATCATATGATGAATATTTAAAAAAGTTCGTTTGTTGAGTCTTGTGAAGTAGAGCGGTGGACAGCAGCTGTTTTGTGCTAACCAATTACGTAAACGAGAATGAAGCTGATGTAAAATGCTTTAAGTCTTGTTTCTCTCGTATGTTGTGATAGGAAATTCACATTAAGGAGACTACGATTGATTGCAGATAAAAAGAAATCATTGCGAGAAAGCAGGTGTACTTGTTTCAAAATTTCTAATGCTTTTGATGATAAAGGTACAACTTTGTTGTCCTAATACGTAAATCTTTCAAATTCTCAAGCAACGAATTGTCCATATATCTCCTTTGTCTTTCACAAATATAACACCTATAATGTAGCGGGAAGGCAGTCTTGTAAGGATATGAAAACGCAACGCCAATAATGTATTGTTGTTTTTTGAATAGGATCAAGCCCCATAGGTAAAATAAAATGCTGGAATATACTTGTTTTGCTAATTTACGCGCTTGTTTTAAAGAAATATCTCTCAACGCTTCCATATCCATTTTCACGATGGCACTCATGAATGGTATCATGCAAGCTCCGTTGAGTGCTATCATCTTTATGTCTAATAAAAGGGTAATCCGGCATCATCAGTTATATTGACAAGCCTTCAGTTGCTGTACAGCCTTGGTTATTTGAGAGCGTTTATGAGAGTTTTTTTCTTAACTCGTTTTATTTCACACGAACACTTCCTGCTTGTGACATATAAGAAAAACGCTTTTGATTGTTTCACTACCAATAGACTTAAAATGAGAGAATCTTACGGTATTAGGGTTTCTCATTCAACGTGCAAAATAATTAATTACTATAAATCAATATCTTATAATTAACCATAGATGATGGCTTACGGCTTTTTTATAAAATACTCTGCATGCCTTTTATCCGGAATATGGGGGTTTTCTTAGTGGTTTTACTGTGGTTTTAGGTATCTGTGGCCTACGAATGAGCTCGTATTGGTAAAGGATAAGAAAAAGGATGTGGAGCAGTGATAAAAGGTGAGGTGAAAATAAATTTGCTTGATCATCATATGAATTTTCATGCATTTTTATGGCTCAGGTGCGCATGTTTGTTGTATATTGAGGAGCAAAGCTTGCTTGTAGAGTTTTATGAAGTGGCAAGCCAAGGAAAAGGCGCAAGACAAAGATTATTGCCAGATTGTTTTTTACAGATCGATGTGTATTTAAGAGTCTTTATTTTTAAAGGCGAGGAGGAAGCGTATGAAACCTGTGTTTAAAGATGCGCTAAACGATAAAGATGCAGCGAGCGTGCTCCTTGATGGCAATAGGCGAGAAGAGGTAGAGAGGCGGTTTTTAAAATTGTTTGCATAGCTTCAACAGCTGACTGTTCTATAGTTGGAGGAGAAATGGGAATGTGATAGGCTTTTATGCCATATTCATTTGCGACCGTTTTAATGCTAGAAAAGTCAGGTTGATGAAGCTCCTCGTGATCGGGGCGGTTACAGATAATTGTTTTAAAACCAGCTTGTGCTAATGTTTTGATATTTTCTATGCTAATTTGGGCGCTGATAAAAATATCAGGTTCAATTTGTTGTAAATTCATTTTTATTTATTCTCAATTGCACGACCTTCATGATACCCTCTGGTCTGGTATATAAAAGAACATAATGAAGGTAAGTTTTTCAATGGCATCTTAACAAAAATAATCTTTTTGTCGAGAAGATCTATTTGGGAAAAATGAGTTATAAGATGCAAAATATCTCACTCTGCCATATGTTCGTTATTCGATCTTATGCAAGACGGCTGTTTGGTCTTTATGAATAATCTATTGTGTTTACCAAGCATAGACATTCCATTGTGTTGCTTGTTCACATGTTTGCTAGAGGTATTCTTATTTCTCTTAAGCCCATTTTACTCTGTTGAGCGTATAAGAGTATAAAATTCATTGATCACTATCTTCTTTACGCTTATGAAGAAGGAAGTCAGCACCATTGTTATATTTGCCAGCCCCCAATGTTACTAGAGTCTTTGGCTCTTGAGACAATTCATAAGAAGCATTTTTCCTTTCTTGTACAGTTTTACCCACACGCCAGCCCCGCTTGTAACGTACACAGAGACATGATTTTGATTGATTTAGGCTCTCTCATTCAACGTGCAAAACAATGAATGCTCCTTATAGTTTGTTGTATATTCAGAGTGGAGCTTATTTGTAGAGTTGCATTAAGTGGACTGCATGAAGGGAGAAGCTTAAAAGGTAGGCGCGAGATAAGAAGCTGGATCATTTACAGAGCATTGTTTACAGATCGACATAGATCTAAGAATCTTTGTTTTAGGGTGGGGGAAGAAGAGGGCGTCTCTTGTTTAAATTTATTTTTATTATTCTCAAGAACATCATCTCCATAATGTTTTTGCTCATGCTAAAAGAATATTATAAAGACAAAATTACGGGCCGTCGTTTTTATCCTAAAAATAGGAGAAATGGTTATTTTGCACGTATTGGATGCTTGCTTCTTTTATTACTTTCTGTATAATCGTAAAAACGATAATGCTGAAAGGCGTAATAAATGATCATTGGACTTTTGAATCAAAAGGGAGGCGTAGGAAAAACTACGTTGAGTGTTAATCTTGCGGCCAGTTTTACGCGTACTGGTGCACGGGTATTGCTTATTGATGTTGATCCACAGGGTAGCGCGTTAGATTGGGCTGCTGCGCGTGAAGATGAACCTTTGTTTTCGGTTATTGGTTTACCGCGTGCAACGGTTCACAAAGAGATTACACAGATTGGCCATGGTTATGATCATATTATTATCGATGGTCCTCCGCGTGTGACTGATCTTGCTCGTAGTGCTCTTATGGCTTCGGATTTGGTGCTTATACCTGTTTTGCCTAGTCCCTATGATATTTGGGCCGCCGATGGAATTGTAAAGCTGATTGACGAAGCGCGTGTTTATAAAGAAAATCTTAAATCTGCTTTTGTTATTAATCGTAAAATAGTCAATACAGCGATAGGGCGTGATGTGAACGAAGCTCTTGGCATATACCCCGTGCATGTTCTTTCTTCTAGCATTGCGCAGCGCGTGATTTTTGCAGAAGCAGCAGCACAAGGGAAGGCGGTTTATGAAGTTGATAAGCAAGGACCAGCAACAGCAGAGATTGAAGCTGTTGCAGCAGAAATCAAGGAGTTAGCGTGATGAATAAAAAAATTAAAATTGGCACGAAACCAACGAATAAATCAATTCCTTTAACAGCAGATGCATGGGTGGGAAGTCCCAAAGGAAGCATGAGTGGAGGTATGAAGCGCCTCACGATTGATATACCAGAAAGTTTGCATCGACTGATTAAGGTAAGTTGTGCAAGTCGTGGAACTAAAATAGCCGATGAAGTGCGCGAATTGCTTTCACAAAAATACGGAAAAGTGTGAAACATGATATACGATAATAAGTTTTCGTTGGTATGAAGGCTTTTTCTAGAGATGATATCGGTTGTTTTTATACGAAGTTAATAATGACAAAAGCGCCCTTCCTTTTTCACGAGGGCTGTTTCATTTAAGTTGTTTTTCATAAGGTTCTGTATCATCTTATGAAAGAGCTATGAGTTTGCGAAAAATTCTCCGTTTCAAACTTTTCCCTATAAATGTGATAATTATCGTACTACTTGTGATCTTATCCGCTAGATGAATAGATAAGTTTATTCTTCCATAAAAATTGTCTTGATAATGATTTTAAACGTCAGGTTATTTTTTTGTTTATTTTAATTAATACATGCGTAAATAATGTAATTAAGAGTAGCATTGACTATTTTTTCTGTTATCCATCGATTTATTTGATTAAATTATATTTATGTTTATAAAGGGGGGATAAAAATAAATAAAATTTACTGATATTGGCGCGCTATAAGTTATTCATAATAAATAAAAGAATTCATTGAGCATATTATAGACATTATTTCTTACATTTACATGATTTTATAGTCTTAAATAGTTAATGCCAGTCGTAATGGTACGCAAGAAAATAGGTTTTTTGCTTCAATTGGAATGTATAAGATCGCTTTTTTAGCATTTCTATTGGCATTTAAAAAGTATAGGGGGACTTAAAGTTTTTTTTCTTTTCCGGTGGTTTAAGAAATGATAAGAGCGCAATCAGTTGATTAAAAGGTGTATTCTTTCGTTTGCAGGGAATTTGCAATGGATATAGGCATTACGAATTTTTGATAAAATTTTGTGCAACTTCTCATGATGAAGTGGTTTTTGAAAAAATAATTAAAAGCTTTTTGAAAAATGCCAAGATATCAAAATTACTGCTGAAGTTCAAATACAAAGAGCAGCTGTGCAAATAATGTTACAAATGCAAGTCTGATAAATGAAATCAGTTCTCATGATTTAACATGTTTGCATTGAAAGTGTGCGTATGTGCAAAGGAAAGTTAGATGCAAGGTTACAATATGGGAGGGGATGTGAACTCAAAGATATTGTTAATAAAAATAAAACAAAAAGAGGGGTTAAATCATGAACAAGGTCATTATAACAGCGCTATTGCTTTGCACGGGGCTTGTTACTGTTGGTTCACGAAAAAAACTACAGTGTTGAGGAATTTAAGAAAGATAAAAATTGATGCAAGAATGGGGAAAGAAATGCGATAAAATGGGGACCTCTGCTTTTGCAACCAAGAATTGTCAAAATGTCATGCAAGCCGATATGGAACTATTTCAAAAGCATTATAGAAATCTTGCAAAGGAACTTCGTGAAAGTGGCAAAAAGGGGAATGAAACTGAAAAAAAGCAGGACAACAATTAAATCATAAAAATATATTGATAGCGGTATTTTTCTTTGTACGCGATTTATCATCATAGGTTGGAAAAAAATTGCGTACAGAAGCCGATTTTAAAATTTTTGAATTACACAATGAACCGAGTGTACAATTTTAATCGGGTGCTAAACTTTGTAAATTTGAAAAAAGGGGAATTTTATTGATGAATAAAGCCATTATTATAACATTGCTGGTTTGTACTGGACTTGGCGTTTCTGGTTGCGAAAAAACTTACAGCGCAGCGGAATTCAAGAAAGATAAAAAATTACTGGAAGAGTGGGTAAAAAAATGTGAAAAAATGGATCCATCCTCTATAGAGAAATCTAAAAACTGTCAACATGCCAGACAAGCGTATATGGAACTTATGTTTGGCATTAATTAAAAACATACAATTCAATAAATTGATTCTATTACGCTTTTTAGGATCTCTCTAACTTTTAGGGAGTCTTTTGATGGCTTCAAGAATTAGCTGTTTACGATCTCTACTCTTTGTGTAAACGGATGCTATACTGTCATTTGTTCAGCCAAAAAGTGCTTTCAATTGTGATAATATTGCATCCGAATGAGTCGCTACGTGTTACTGCTAAGTTTTCAAACTATGTGCTGTTTTTTTAATGTTTTGGTTGCATGTATTTAAAACATGAGATCAAATCTATCTTTGGGATGTTTTTTTCTGCGTTTATCACAAATAAATGTTTTATCATACTAAGAGCGGCTTTAAGCGTTGCGGTTAATTTCGGAAAAATTGGCAGGAAACATCTGTTTGGAATTTACTTTTATCTGTTTTAAAAAGAGAAAAACATTCTGAATGGAATTATTATCGTTTTATACCCAAACTATTTTTAAAAAATTGCTTTTGATTTGAGAATATTATAGCATTAGCTAAGACGTGGGGCAGTTTTGCTAGAACGGTTTTTCCGGATGTATGAGGAGTTGAGTGCCCTCCACACCTTTTCATTTTTCTCCTCTCTTTTCTGAGTTTGCAAGGTTTTCCCTTGTTATGTTTTATTGTGTCGTAATATTATTATTTTGAGCGGTGGAGCTTATGTAAAACTTTGCGTATGAGATGCTTTTTGTTTTCGAGTGTGTGATGAATGTTATTTTGAATAACACTTTTATTTATAAAAATATTTTAATTATTTTATGTTGAATAAGGATCTCGTCAAAATCTGTTCTAGGTTGAATCAATTAAAACCATCTGCTTGCACGTTACAAGCACGGAGAGCCGTGTGGGTAAAGACTGTTGAAGAAAGAAGTAAAAATGCCTCTTATGAACTATCTCAAGTGCTAAAGGTTTGTTTGCAACATTTGGGGCTGGAAAAGTGTGTGATGCTGCTGGTTTATTCTCTCATAAGTGTAAAGATGGTGTTCAATGGATTTATCATAAGTTTCATGAAATATTATCCTTTAGAATTGTGATATGCACTGAAGGGGGAAGCAAGAGGACTTAAAGGAGACAAATTGTTTACAAATCGGATCTGGTAGAAAATTTAGTTTTTAAGGCGGGAATGAAGTTGAGATTTAAGGTAGCGTGAAAAGGCGGGCACTGATGGTTAAAAATGCACACAAAAAGCAGAGTTAACACTTAAATAGTTGCAAGTGGTGTTTGAAATTGGGTGTGTGATTTATCTGTAGAGTTAAAATTTTGCTTTGATCTCATGTAAAATTAAGATGATCGTTTGCGCAAATTACAAAAAGCCAAGAGAGTATGCTTAGTATATTTCTATTACGAGAACTAAAATAACAACAAAAGCATTCATGGCGATAATTAAGGTTGAATAAAGCACGGCGGCTTTTACGAGATCAGCCATAAAAACCTCTTTCTGTTCTTTTTGAGGTGATTTTATAAATAACAATATGTTACAATCTGTAGTATATGCTGATACAATATATTCAGCAAGCTTAAATCGCTCTTTTTTATAAAGGCTTGAGGAATTGGAGCACTGTAAATCCTAAAAAAGAAAATTTTAAAGAGGATATTCATTGATTTTGTAGGTTTTGATGTTGCAAAAAACTTTTTTATCCTGTGATGCTATAAAATACTGTCATTTATAGCGGTAATATGAGGCATATAAGTTTTCTTGGAACGTTTAAGTATTTTTTAGTGTCTAATGAATATTCGTAGGTTTATTTGTTGCGTTTTCGTTTAAGTGAATCACATGAGTGGAAAGTCAAGAGAAGATCGTTTGACAAAAATTCGGACTGCGTACAGAGCAGATTGAGTTTAGATCTTGGTTCTTTAAGGTGAGCGGAGGAAGACAAAAATGTTTTCTGATCGTTCATCTCATAGCAAGATTGGTTAATGCTGCTCTAATGGGACGTGTTTTTGCACAAAAGAATAGAACGTTCCAAACGAAATATACTTATGTTGTATATTAATATATTTGTATTGCATATTTATGTACTTTTTTGAAAGAAATATCTTTCAACGCATACGATAGACAGTTTATGATGACACTCATAAATGGTATAACTGTAAATGTGAATAGTATAACGGTAAAGCTCTCGTGAAATAATATAAAAATCTATAGAATGCTGCCCTCTTTACACTTATGAAAGAGCAAGTTACTGTCATCGTATGCTTGCTTCCAATGTTTACTGTAGCCCTTGGCATTTGAGAAGGTTCATAAGAGGCATTTTTCTTTCAGTGTATTTTATCAACACATCAGGGCGTTGTTTGTGATGTGCAAGAAAGTGATTTTAATTTGTTCCACATGGAATAGATTTGAAGTGTGATGAGTATGAAAGAGAAGAGCCGCATTTAGAAGATTGAAAATGAGAGAAAGTTCGTAACAAAAATTGTACCTTTATTATAAAATGATTGTTTTTCTCTGTTTTTATACCAGTAGCACATGTAAAGCTGCGATATTAAGAGCAAACTGTGTTATGGAGTGAAATAATCTATAGGAAGATGCTGTGAAAATTCTGAAAAAATCAATGTGGGAAGCGTTAAGCATTATGCATTGGATAATATTTTGATTTATAATGATAATCTATCGTTATTCAACTTGAATTAGAGTTCTGAATATCGTAAAAATTTTTCATTCCAAATCTGTTCTAGGTTTAATCAACCAAAACCATGTCTTTTGCAGTTACAAGTGCGGAGGGTCCATGCGGAGCGAAACTGTACAAGAAAGGTATGCTTTTTGAACCGCACTCAAATGCCAAGGATATCGCAACATGAGGGGCTAGCAAAATATGTGATGGTGCTGGCTTGCTTCTTTTATTAAGCGTAAAGCTGGAAAGTGCTCAATGGATTTTATACACGTCATGGGAGATTTATCATTATACCATTCATGGGACTCGGTGCGAAATAGGCTTGCGTTCACTTAAGAGATGTTTCTTTAAAACAAGCGCGTGAATATGCGATTGAAGACATATCGAACTGATTGGCTAAGAAACTCTTGAAAAGGTTCCAAAAATCTTATATAGTGGTTCATTGCAAAGAAAAGCGAATGATAATTTAAAAAAGGAAGATTGATGGCTGTTTAGCTGTTTAAGGTGTCTTTTTTAATATTGCCGTATGGCTGATCTGTTCAAAAGAGCGTTCTTTTCGTATTTTATGCGAAATGTTGCGTGTGTGTAGAAAGAGCATGGGGGGTATGTCTTTTTGAATGGGTGCAAACTAAGTTTGTAGGGTGCCGTCTTATAGGGTGCCGGAAGGTGCGCAAGTTTAGGTGCAGAGAAAGCCATAAGGTTATGGAGGGTAAGGTGCTGCTATCGTTAAAATGCTGAAATTTTTAATGAGCTTAAGTCTTTGATATGCTGCAAGATATGCTGTGGGTTTTTGTCGGCAGGTGGTCTTTTTATGGACAAAGTTCTCGTGAGAGCGTTGTTGTTTTCTGTTGAAGGCGTGCTGGTGACGAAATAGGCAAAGGTAAAATCGGCAAGGCGAAATAGATCGGAATAGACAGAGCAAATGTGGATTTTTCGATATTGCTGCGTAAGGTTTAAGTTTATAGCGTTTTGGTGAATTAGTAGAGCCGTAATGATGATTTTGGAGCAAAGCAAGAAGAATATTTGAGAGAATGCGTTGAAAGTTGAAGTGGTACACGCTTTGAAGGATTGTTGTGCTGTTGTTTGAGCGATGTTCGCGCCACGAGCTTTATTGAGTGTATCAGCATTGAAAAGAACCTGTTTAATCTCCCTCATTTGAAAGATTGAACAAGAGTGTTGAAGGGGAAGTAAAAATGTCTGTAGTGCAATATGGTGATGATAGTTTTGCATCAAAAGCAAAAGTTCTTGATAATAATCTTATTGATCGTGATTGGGCGATGACTAAATTTGTTGCTGCTGTTAAGGGATTAGCTCAAGTTGTTGATTATGAAAGCAATATGCTAGAGAGCAGTGGTGTTCCAGATTACGAAGAAATAAATTTATGTAAAATACGTGGTTTGCGTGATCTTAATAAATCCATGAGCGATGTGAAGCGCTACATGAATCAAGATATTGAGCATGAAGTTGAAAGTTTGTTGTCTGATTTACAAGAAAAATTACAGCGTAATAGTGAATTGCTTCAGACGCATTTAAATGCAGTTAATGATCTTTCTAGAGCTATGCAACTATCTGGACGTGTAAAAGAAACAGAGGAATGATTCAAATCTGATGAATATTGGTTGTTCTAAGTGATGACAATGATTAGGTAGATCAGTTTATTTGGATAAATAATGCGTTTAGTGAGTAGACTTGTTTTAAGCGCATTTTGGTATTTAAATTATTATTCTGTTGTATTGTAAAATGCTGTTATTAAAACAGTGTCTTTTAAGGTGTAGTGATGTGAACTGGATGCTGTGAGAGGCTAGCTGGAAGAGGACTAAGAGAAGGCGGATTATTTACAGAGCGTTGTTTGCAGACAGAGTTAATACGGGGACATTTTTTAGTTTAGGGAGGCGATCAAGGGGGTATTTAGACCAGCCGTGATGCCTTAAAAACAGCTTACTTGGGGCTATGGTAATGTTAAAGTTTTATGCATTAGTCTTTTGAGAGTATGTGATGAATACTGCCTATAAGCCTTATGGAGTACTGTCCTTTGAAGTGTGGTGATACGAAGCGGTTAGTTGTTTAAATCTATATGTTTGAGACAAAAATTAAAGTGGTTTAATATTTTCTTCTGCTGTTTTTAGTTTTTGTATGTCAGATTGGAGAGAGCATCCAGATTTGAGTGAATATATTGCGTATACCTTTGTTGGCGTAATATTTTAAATGGGGAGGCGATCTTATTGGGAAAGAATAAAGGGCTAGAAATCAGCTTTTCTCTGTACCACCATCCTTTAATTTAGCTTTATTTTTTTCAAAAGAATCTAAAGCACTATCTGTTAAATGATGAAGATTACGCATTATTTCACGCTTCTGTTTCTCTCGTTCTTTAATGGGGGCACGTCCCTCATGTAAAACAGAACGTCATTGTGTTGCCAATTCACGTGCTTTTTTTAAGAAATATTTCTTAAGGCACCTAATCCCATTTCACGGTGATGTTCGTGAATGGTATATAAAAAGCAAGTAAAATAAAATAGTTATGTCTAATATGGGGGAATAGGTGAATCTTGATTCTATTGAGTTTTTTTGCCTCTATCCCTCATCTTTTTGAAGCTTTTTTATCGCCTCTATAGCTAACCTTTTACGGTCTGCGCTCTTTGTGTAAAGAGATGCCATAGCATCATTTGTCCAGCCAAAAATTGCTTTGAGTTGTGATACTGTTGCACCAGAGTTAGCTGCGCGTGTTGCTGCTAATTTTCTTAATCCATGCGCCGATTTTTTAATTCCAGCCGCATTACAAGCGTCTCTAAATGTATCGCCAAAGCTTTCTTTGGAGAGTTTTTGATTAGTTTTACTACAGATGAAAGTTTCTGTTCCAATAGGACCAGCTTCAAGCGTTTTGGCTAATTCCGGTAAAATAGGTAGAAAGACATCTGTTTGGAATTTACTTTTCTCTGTTTTGAGATGAATAATATTGTCTTTGACATCTTTCCAGCCAATGCGAACCGCATCACCACGACGTAAGCCCGTATACAGAAGAATATCAATCCAAACGCGTTCATGGGTACCATGGGACCATCTTTGATAATATTTCTCAACATCTTCTTCTGTCCAAACAGGAAAGCCGCTTTTATTTTTAAGAGGAGGTTTTTTGACGCCTAAAGTTGGATTATTTTCCAAAAGACCTTGATCAATTGCCCAATTAAAAAGTCCATTAAGGGCTTTCAGAAAGTTTCTAGCCATTGCTGGTGTTTCTTTACGCCGTTCAACACCGGCTATAATATGCTTCTTTTCAATTGCTTGGTATGGAATGTTTCCTATAGTATCACATACCTTCATAAGGATGAGTTCTTTTTGTTTTTTTGTAGCTTTAGTGTAACTATGCCAATTAGAGCTGTTAAAGTATTGTTTAAGCAGCCATGCAAATGAACCTTCAACAAGTTTACCGGTTTTTGATTTAGGAAGTATAA